>NZ_JBJDNI010000003.1:0-158917 GCF_044900545.1 Scandinavium sp. NPDC088450
TACAAAACAGAATGGGGCCGGGTGTTCAGGGAAAGGCTGGAGAAAAACGGGAAGAACGCGAAGCTGATAATCGGGGCAATGATGCGAAAACTGGCGCAGGTGGCGTACGGCGTCCTGAAATCAGGACGCCCGTTCGATGCCACGTTGCACACAGAAAATGCTTGCGTGGCATAACAGTATCTACATTTTTTGTAGGCCCGGCAAGCTTGCGCCGCCGGGCAGTATTTTACTCGACAGTCAGAATACGAGTAGTGTTGGTGGTACCAACAGTACTCATCACGTCGCCCTGAGTCACGATAACCAGGTCACCGGACACCAGATAGCCTTTATCACGCAGCAGATTAACGGCATCGCTGGCTGCTGCCACACCGTCGGTTGCACTGTCGAAGTGGACCGGGGTTACCCCGCGGTACAGTGACGTCAGGTTCAGCGTGCGTTCATGGCGAGACATGGCGAAAATCGGCAGGCCGGAACTGATACGAGACGTCATCAGGGCAGTACGGCCTGATTCGGTCATAGAGATAATCGCGGAAACCCCTTTCAGGTGGTTTGCAGCATACATTGCGGACATCGCAATAGCTTCTTCCACGTTATCGAACTGTACATCCAGACGGTGCTTGGAGACGTTGATGCTTGGGATTTTTTCGGCACCCAGACAAACTCGTGCCATGGCAGCAACGGTTTCTGAAGGGTACTGGCCTGCGGCGGTTTCCGCAGAAAGCATCACGGCATCGGTACCATCCAGCACGGCGTTAGCCACGTCCATGACTTCTGCACGGGTTGGCATTGGGTTGGTGATCATCGATTCCATCATCTGAGTGGCGGTGATCACCGCGCGGTTCAGCTGACGAGCACGACGAATCAGCGCTTTCTGAATACCGACCAGTTCCGGGTCGCCAATTTCAACACCCAGGTCACCACGTGCAACCATTACTACGTCGGAGGCGAGGATAATATCGTCCATCGCGTCCTGGCTGCAGACCGCTTCAGCACGTTCCACTTTCGCGACGATTTTGGCATCACAACCTGCATCGCGAGCCAGGCGGCGCGCGTAGTTCAGGTCTTCACCGCAGCGCGGGAAGGAAACCGCCAGATAGTCTACGCCAATCAGGGCGGCGGTCTGGATATCGGCTTTGTCTTTTTCAGTCAGGGCTTCCGCGGACAGGCCGCCGCCCAGTTTGTTGATGCCTTTATTGTTGGACAGTGGGCCACCAACGGTGACTTCGGTGAACACTTTCATGCCCTGAACTTCGAGCACTTTAAGCTGCACACGACCATCGTCTAACAACAGGATATCGCCAGGCACGACGTCAGCAGGCAGGCCTTTGTAGTCGATACCGACTTTGTCTTTGTCGCCTTCGCCTTTACCCAGGTTGGCATCAAGCAGGAATTTGTCGCCAATGTTCAGGAACACTTTCCCTTCTTTGAAGGTAGACACACGGATTTTTGGTCCCTGCAGATCGCCAAGAATGGCGACGTGACGACCCAGTTTGGCGGCTATCTCACGGACTTTATCGGCACGAAGCTTATGATCTTCGGCGCTGCCGTGAGAGAAGTTCATGCGGACAACGTTCGCACCAGCGGCAATAACCTTCTCCAGGTTATTATCGCGGTCGGTCGCCGGGCCTAACGTGGTCACGATTTTGGTTCTGCGAAGCCTTCTGGACATGTAATACTCCGTTGCTGAAACAATTTTGGTGTTGCGTGAACAGGAATCGGGGGTCCGCCTGTGCATAGTCTACTGCTGGAACTTACCCGAATGTACAAATAGGTTACAAGCTTGTTATAAACTTTTAGTGATTTTCACTGCCAACCCGCAGTTCCTTATCAAACCGCGATTCTTTTAATGCTTCCTTGACCCGCTTCAAGTTATCCCGGAATTTTGCGCCACGCCGCAAAGTAAAGCCTGTGGCAAGCACATCAATCACGGTGAGCTGGGCAAGGCGAGAAACCATTGGCATATAAATGTCGGTATCTTCCGGCACGTCCAGCGTAATGGCCAGAGAAGCCTCACGCGCCAGCGGCGTGCCAGCGGAGGTGAGGGCGATAACCATAGCATCGTTTTCCCTTGCGAGCTGCGCAAGTTCGACCAGGTTCTTGGTTCGCCCGGTGTGGGAAATCAGCACCACCACGTCGCCATCGCTGCAATTCATACAGCTCATTCTTTGCAGGACAATGTCATCGGAATAGATAACCGGCACGTTGAAGCGGAAAAACTTGTTCATGGCATCGTGCGCGACAGCGGCGGAAGAACCCAGCCCGAAGAAGGCAATTTTCCTGGACTGAGTCAGCAAATCCACCGCACGATTGATGGCCGACATATCAAGAGATTGCCGTACATGGTCGAGGCTTGCCATAGCCGATTCGAAGATTTTCCCCGTGTAGGCTTCAACGCTGTCGTCTTCATCGACATTACGGTTTACGTAAGGCGTGCCGTTCGCAAGACTTTGTGCCAGATGCAGCTTAAAATCAGGGAAGCCTCGGGTATCCAGGCTGCGGCAGAAACGGTTAACGGTAGGTTCGCTAACGGCTGCCTGAAGCGCCAGCGTGGCAATACTGGAGTGGATGGCCTGACTCGGGGAGGCGAGGATCACTTCCGCCACTTTCCGCTCGGATTTGCTAAGGTTTTCTAGGTGAGACTGGATTTTTTCCAGCATGTTCATGGTTAACAGACGCTCATCGGTGAAAGCGATTCCATTAATGGATGAAATCGGCATGCATTTTAGTGAGAATATACCCCTGTGCCCGCGGCAATGCTGAGGAAAGAGGACAATTTACGTTGTTTTTTTTCATTACATGATCAGAGTCGCCTTTTGCCCGACGTGAACTGGCGAAATGACGAACAAAATGAAGCGATTGACTCGGAAATGATGCCCTTTTTTTCCCGGAAATGCCTTTATATGGCGTCGACGGGCGGTTCAGGGTTTCGGCATTCACGTAAACACAGTACAGTGCAGCGTAAGAAAATTACAAATAGCGCCTGGCAGAAGCACCAGGCAATCCAACTGAGGAGAATGACATGGCGGTAACGCAAACGGCCCAGGCATGCGATCTGGTCATTTTCGGCGCGAAAGGCGATCTGGCGCGTCGTAAATTGCTGCCTTCCCTGTATCAACTGGAGAAAGCGGGCCAGATCCATCCGGACACCCGTATTCTTGGGGTAGGGCGTGCCGATTGGGATAAAGATGCATACACCAAAGTGGTGCGCGAGGCGCTGGAAACCTTCATGAAGGAGAAGATTGACGAGAGTCTGTGGGACACCCTTAGCGGTCGCCTGGACTTCTGCAATCTGGATGTCAACGACACCAAAGCCTTCACCCGTTTGGGCAAAATGCTCGATCAGAAAGAGCGCGTGACCATCAACTATTTCGCGATGCCGCCAAGCACTTTTGGCGCCATCTGCAAAGGGCTGGGTGAGGCGAAGCTCAACGCCAAACCGGCACGTGTCGTGATGGAGAAACCGCTGGGAACCTCTCTGGCAACCTCTCGCGAAATCAACGATCAGGTGGGCGAATACTTCGAAGAGTGCCAGGTTTACCGTATCGACCACTATCTCGGTAAAGAAACGGTCCTGAACCTGCTGGCGCTGCGCTTTGCTAACTCTCTGTTCGTCAACAACTGGGATTCCCGCACTATCGATCACGTGGAAATCACCGTGGCGGAAGAAGTGGGCATCGAAGGCCGTTGGGGATATTTTGATCAGGCCGGGCAGATGCGCGACATGATCCAGAACCACCTGCTGCAAATTCTGTGCATGATTGCGATGTCACCGCCGTCTGACCTGAGCGCGGACAGCATTCGCGATGCGAAAGTGAAAGTGTTGAAATCGCTGCGTCGTATCGACCGCTCAAACGTGCGTGATAAAACCGTACGCGGTCAGTACACCGCCGGGTTTGCCCAGGGCAAAAAAGTGCCGGGCTATCTGGAAGAAGAAGGCGCGAATAAGAGCAGCAACACCGAAACCTTCGTGGCTATCCGTGTGGATATCGACGACTGGCGCTGGGCTGGCGTGCCGTTCTACCTGCGTACCGGTAAACGTCTGCCGACCAAATGTTCCGAAGTTGTCGTTTACTTCAAAACCCCAGAACTCAACCTGTTCAAAGAGTCCTGGCAAGAACTGCCACAGAACAAACTGACCATTCGTTTGCAGCCAGACGAAGGCGTGGACATTCAGATCCTCAACAAAGTGCCGGGTCTGGATCACAAGCACAACCTGCAGACTACCAAGCTGGATCTGAGCTACTCCGAAACCTTCAACGAAACGCATCTGGCCGATGCCTACGAGCGTCTGCTGCTGGAAACCATGCGCGGTATTCAGGCGCTGTTCGTGCGTCGTGATGAAGTGGAAGAGGCGTGGAAATGGGTCGACTCCATCACCGAAGCGTGGGCCGCCGATCAGGATGCGCCAAAACCGTATCAGGCAGGCACATGGGGACCGGTTGCTTCCGTGGCGATGATCACCCGTGACGGCCGCTCCTGGAACGAGTTCGAGTAAAATCAGATGCTACTCCGATCAGGGTATTTTACCGGTAACATGATCTGACACAGCATCTCGTGCGATATTTGCGCATTTAAGCCCCGGGTGGTTCACCATCGGGGCTTTTTTTATTACACTCAAGGGAGATGAATTTGCCCCTGAGCTACAGCACACGCGCGTTTCAGCATTGTTAATCACTCCTGAATTTCGTGTTAATGCCTAAGCCCAGACACTCAGAATTTGAGGAGCTTTTATGAATCCTGTATTGTTACGCGTAACACAACGCATTGTTGAACGCTCACAAAAGACCCGCAGTGCCTACCTCGCCAGGATTAAGCAGGCTAAATCCGATACCGTCCAACGCTCCAGTCTGGCGTGTGGGAATTTGGCTCATGGCTTTGCTGCCTGTCAGCCCGATGACAAAGCGTCGCTGAAAAGCATGCTTCGTAACAATATCGCGATCATTACCTCCTACAACGACATGCTGTCGGCACATCAGCCCTATGAACACTATCCGGATGTGATCCGTAAAGCGCTGCACAGCGTCAACGCGGTCGGTCAGGTTGCTGGCGGTGTTCCTGCCATGTGTGATGGTGTGACGCAAGGTCAGGACGGCATGGAGCTTTCTTTGCTGAGCCGTGAAGTGATTGCAATGTCCGCAGCGGTCGGGCTGTCTCACAATATGTTTGATGGCGCGCTGTATCTGGGCGTGTGCGATAAAATTGTCCCGGGGTTGGCAATGGCGGCGCTCTCCTTCGGTCATCTTCCTTCTATCTTCATTCCGTCTGGCCCCATGGCGAGCGGTCTGCCGAACAAAGAAAAAGTGCGCATACGTCAGCTTTACGCTGAAGGCAAAGTGGATCGCATGGCGCTGCTGGAATCTGAAGCGGCTTCTTATCACGCGCCAGGCACCTGTACTTTCTACGGCACAGCCAATACCAACCAGATGGTTATTGAGTTTATGGGCATGCAGTTGCCGGGGTCGTCGTTCGTACATCCGGATGCGCCAATGCGTGAGCTGCTGACTGCGGCTGCTGCACGCCAGGTGACGCGTATGACCGGTAACGGCAACGAATGGATGCCGCTCGGTAAAATGTTCGATGAGAAAGTGGTGGTGAACGGCATTGTCGCTCTGCTGGCTACCGGCGGTTCCACTAACCACACCATGCACCTGGTGGCGATGGCTCGCGCTGCTGGCATCATCATTAACTGGGATGATTTCTCTGACCTGTCTGATGTGGTGCCGCTGATGGCGCGTTTGTACCCGAACGGTCCTGCGGATATCAACCACTTCCAGGCGGCGGGCGGCGTGCCTGTGCTGGTGCGTGAACTGCTGAAAGGCGGATTGCTGCATGAAGACGTGGACACCGTGGCCGGTCATGGCCTGCATCGTTACACCCTGGAGCCATGGCTGAATAACGGTGAACTGGACTGGCGTGAAGGGGCGCAGGCGTCGCTGGATGAAGCGGTTATCGCCAGCTTCGACAAACCTTTCTCTCATCACGGTGGCACCAAAGTGCTGAGCGGTAACCTGGGACGCGCGGTGATGAAAACCTCTGCCGTACCGGTGGAGAATCAGGTTATCGAAGCGCCAGCGGTGGTCTTTGAAAGCCAGCATGACGTCTTGCCAGCCTTCGAAGCTGGCCTGCTGGACAAAGATTGCGTGGTGGTGGTGCGTCTTCAGGGACCAAAAGCCAACGGCATGCCAGAATTACATAAACTTATGCCGCCATTAGGTGTATTATTGGACCGCCGTTTCAAAATTGCGTTAGTCACCGATGGACGCCTTTCCGGTGCATCCGGTAAAGTACCTTCAGCCATTCACGTCACCCCGGAAGCTTACGACGGGGGTCTGCTGGCGAAAGTCCACGATGGCGACATGATTCGTGTTAATGGCCAGACAGGTGAACTGACCCTGCTGGTAGATGAAGCGGAACTGGCAGCACGTAAGCCACATATTCCTGATTTGAGCGCACAACGAGTGGGCACCGGACGTGAGTTGTTTGGCGCGCTGCGTGAAAACCTCTCTGGTGCGGAGCAGGGCGCAACCTGCATCACTTTTTAATACGACAAGTTTACTCATTCTGGCGAGAGAACAACTCTGATGAAAAACTGGAAAACAACAGCAGAAGCAATCCTGACCAACGGCCCGGTTGTCCCGGTTATCGTGGTTAACAAACTGGAACACGCGGTGCCAATGGCGAAAGCACTGGTTGCTGGTGGCGTGCGCGTACTGGAAGTGACGCTGCGTACTGCATGTGCGATGGACGCTATCCGCGCCATTGCGAAAGAAGTGCCGGACGCTATCGTCGGTGCAGGTACCGTGACTAACGTTCAGCAGTTGAAAGAAGTGACCGAAGCCGGTGCGCAGTTTGCCATCAGCCCGGGCCTGACTGAGCCTCTGCTGAAAGCCGCTACCGAAGGCACTATCCCGCTGATCCCGGGCATCAGCACGGTGTCCGAACTGATGCTGGGCATGGATTACGGCCTGAAAGAGTTCAAATTCTTCCCGGCGGAAGCAAACGGCGGTACTAAAGCACTGCAGGCGATTGCGGGTCCGTTCGCTCACATCCGTTTCTGCCCAACTGGCGGCATCTCACCGGCGAACTACCGTGACTACCTGGCGCTGAAGAGCGTGCTGTGTATCGGCGGTTCCTGGTTGGTCCCAGCCGATGCGCTGGAATCTGGCGATTACGACCGCATCACCAAAATTGCTCGCGAAGCGGTTGAAGGCGCGAAATAAACTGCAAAAACCTTCTTTCTAAGAAGGTTTTTTAGTGAGTGCACACTCTCCCGTGGGAGAGGGAAGGGGTGAGGGCACCAGACCGCACCCAATTTAATGCCCGGTAAGCGTAAGCGCCACCGGGCATTTTTTTAGTTTTGTAGGCCGGGCAAACAACGTGCCGCCCGGCATGTTTTATCCGTGAATACTCACTGCTGCAGCCGCCACTTTCGCCCGCTTAACCGCAGTTTCCACATCTTCCGCCACGGCTAACGCCACGCCCAAACGACGTGTTCCGTCGATATCCGGCTTGCCAAACAGGCGCAATTGCACACTCGCCCCAACAGCGGCTTCAAGATTGCCGAAGCTCACATTGTTGCTGGTCATTTCAGGCAAAATCACCGCCGAAGCTGACGGGCCGTACTGACGAATCGCGCCAATCGGTAAACCCAGGAACGCGCGAACGTGCAGTGCAAACTCAGACAGATCCTGTGAAATCAGCGTCACCATGCCAGTGTCGTGTGGGCGAGGAGAAACTTCACTGAAGATAACCTCGTCGCCGCAGACGAACAGTTCGACGCCAAACAAGCCGTAACCGCCTAACGCCAGCACTACTTCACGGGCGATAGCCTCCGCACGCTCCAGTGCCAGCGCGCTCATCTGCTGTGGCTGCCAGGATTCGCGGTAATCGCCATCTTCCTGGCGATGGCCGACGGGGGCACAAAAATGCACACCATCTGCGGCACTGACGGTCAGCAGGGTGATTTCGAAATCAAACTTGACCACACCTTCTACAATGACTCGACCGGCACCCGCGCGCCCACCTTGCTGGGCATATTGCCAGGCGGCGCTAAGCTGATCTTCGGTGCGAATAAAGCTTTGGCCTTTACCCGATGAACTCATCACCGGCTTGATGATGCAAGGCAGGCCAATCTCTGCCACGGCACCACGGAAGGCTGTTTCGCTGTCCGCAAAACGGTAGCTGGAGGTAGGCAGCTTCAACTCTTCTGCTGCGAGGCGGCGAATGCCTTCGCGGTTCATGGTGAGCTTTGTCGCGCGAGCGCAGGGAACCACGTGCTGCCCGGCTTGTTCCAGTTCAATCAGCATATCGGTGGCGATCGCTTCAATTTCTGGCACGATAAAATCGGGCTTTTCCTGCTCCACCAGCGCTTTAAGCGCCTGTCCCTCGAGCATATTAATGACGTGGCTGCGGTGCGCGACGTGCATCGCAGGCGCATCGGCGTAACGGTCAACGGCAATCACTTCAATGCCCAAACGCTGGCACTCAATGGCCACTTCTTTTCCCAGCTCGCCAGAGCCTAATAACATTACGCGGGTTGCCGCCGGACGCAGCGCGGTGCCTAGTACAGTCATAACGAAATTCCACAGTAAAAAAGTGGCCGCCAGTATATACGAAAACGTTTGCGTCTGTCTTCCCGCAGAACAGCAGACGATGAGGTTAGGGACTTTGCGTATCTTTAGCCAGCCCAGACGAAACCTTACATCGTCTCGCTTAGTCTGGAAGAATTCATCACTGCGCCGCGAGGAAATCATGGCTAACTGGCTCAATCAACTCCAGTCTTTACTCGGTCAATCTTCTTCCTCTGCTCAGCCTTCTGGCGAGCAGGGGCTTAGCAAACTGCTGGTGCCAGGCGCACTCGGTGGTCTCGCCGGCTTGCTGGTGTCCAGCAAATCCTCCCGCAAACTGTTAGCCAAATACGGTACAGGCGCGTTATTGGTTGGCGGTGGGGCGGTGGCTGGCACCGTGCTGTGGAATAAATACAAAGACAAAGTGAAAACCGCGCATCAGGGTGAACCGCAGTTCGGGCAACAAACTAGCCCTGTGGATGTGCGAACAGAGCGTCTGATTTATGCCCTGGTGTTTGCTGCAAAGAGTGATGGGCACATTGACGACCAGGAACGTGCCGCCATTGAGCAGCAGTTGCAGGAGGCGGGTGTGGAATCACAGGGGCGTCAATTGGTGGAGAAAGCCATTGCTCAGCCACTAGATCCTCAACTTCTGGCCCGTGATGTCCGCAATGAAGAGGAAGCTCTGGAGCTTTATTTCCTCAGCTGTGCTGCCATCGATATCGATCACTTTATGGAACGCAGTTATCTCAACGCGCTGGGTGATGCACTGAAAATCCCCCAGGACGTTCGTGACGGCATCGAAGCCGACCTGAAGGCACAAAAACAAGCCGTTTAACGCCACATTGGCAGGTTTCGCTTGCATCGTTCTGCACTTTTGCCACCCTTAGGGTAAATGTATTACGCAGAAGAACAACGACATGCCACCAAAAGCAAAACGCATTCCCCACGTCATGACCCTGCATGGCGACACGCGAACCGACAATTACTTCTGGCTGCGCGACGATGATCGTTCACAGCCAGCAGTACTCGACTATCTGAAGCAGGAAAATGACTACGGGCGTGAAGTGATGGCTTCACAGCGTAGCCTGCAAGATAAGGTGCTGAAGGAGATTGTGGACCGTATTCCACAGCGCGAGGTTTCTGCTCCCTATACGAAGAACGGGTATCGCTACCGGCAGATTTATGAACCGGGCTGCGAGTATGCGCTCTATCAGCGTCAGTCTGTTCAGAAAGAAGAATGGGATGAATGGGAGCTGTTGCTCGACAGCAATCAGCGCGCGGCACACAGCGAGTTTTATACCCTCGGCGGGCTGGGCATTTCGCCAGACAATACCCTGATGGCTTTAACGGAAGACTATCTTTCGCGCCGCCAGTATGGCCTGCGAATTCGCAACCTGGAAACCGAGAACTGGTACCCGGAAACGCTGGAGAACATCGAGCCCGAATTTGTGTGGGGCAACGATTCACAAACGATTTATTACGTGCGTAAACACCCGACCACGTTGCTGCCTTATCAGGTATGGCGGCATACCGTTGGAATGCCGGTCTCTGCTGACGAAATGGTGTATGAAGAACAGGACGACATGTTTTATGTCAGCCTGCATAAAACCAGCTCGAAGCACTATGTGATCATTTACCTCTCAAGTGCCACCACCAGTGAAGTGCTGCTGCTGGATGCCGAAATGCCGGATGCACAGCCGATCTGTTTCCTGCCTCGTCGCAAAGATCATGAGTACAGCGTCGACCATTTCCAGCACAATTTTTATCTTCGCTCTAACCGTGACGGGAAAAATTTTGGTCTCTATCGCACCTCTGTTCGCGACGAAAGCCGCTGGGAAACGCTGATCCCGGCGCGTGATGATGTGATGCTTGAAGGCTTTACCCTGTTTACCGACTGGCTGGTGGTGGAAGAGCGCCAGCGTGGGCTGACCAGCCTGAGGCAAATTAACCGTAAAACACGGGAAGTCACGGGTATCGCCTTTGACGATCCGGCTTATGTCACCTGGGTGGCCTACAACCCTGAATCAGATACTTCGCGCCTGCGTTACGGTTATTCATCAATGACAACGCCAGACACGTTGTTTGAGCTGAACATGGACACCGGCGAGCGCAAAGTGCTCAAGCAGCAGGAAGTGAAGGGCTTTGACGCAAGCCTCTATCGCAGCGAGCATTTGTGGATCAAAGCGCGTGATGGCGTCGAGGTGCCGGTGTCGCTGGTCTATCACCGCAAGCATTTCCGCCAGGGCAAAAATCCATTGCTGGTGTATGGCTACGGTTCTTATGGTGCCAGCATGGACGCCGATTTCAGCAGCAGCCGTTTAAGCCTGCTCGACCGGGGTTTTGTGTTTGCCATTGCACATGTTCGCGGTGGCGGCGAACTGGGCCAGCAGTGGTACGAAGACGGCAAATTCCTGCTGAAGAAAAACACTTTCAATGATTATCTCGACGTTTGTGATGCGTTACTGGCGCAAGGTTTTGGCAGTCCTGCTTTGTGCTACGGCATGGGCGGAAGCGCCGGAGGCATGCTGATGGGAGCCGCCATCAATGAGCGTCCGGAACTGTTCCACGGGGTGATCGCACAGGTTCCGTTTGTTGATGTTGTGACCACCATGCTCGACGAATCGATTCCTCTCACTACCGGTGAGTTTGAAGAATGGGGCAATCCACAGGATGAGGAATACTATCGCTACATGAAAGAATACAGCCCGTACGATAACGTGGCAGCGAAAGCTTATCCTCATCTGCTGGTGACCACCGGCCTGCACGATTCGCAGGTTCAGTACTGGGAACCGGCAAAATGGGTGGCGAAGCTGCGTGAACTCAAGACCGATGATAATTTGCTGTTGCTCTGTACGGAGATGGATTCCGGGCACGGCGGTAAATCAGGGCGTTTCAAAAGCTATGAGGGCGTGGCGCTGGAATACACTTTCCTGATTGCGCTGGCCCAGGGGACGTTACCGGGCCAGGCACCGCGTTGATTATTCGCCGAGCCAGTGTTTGAGCGTTAAACGCAGCTCGGGGCTCATCGAATTGAGATTGTTGAACAGCCAGCGGAGGTAGCCGGGATCGTTCTCGGCCACTTCTGCAACAGGCTTGCCGCGGTATTTGCCAAAGGTGAAGGTGGTCAACAATGCCGGGCGACCGGTGATATCGGCCATCTGATCTGGCGTCCAGCCCGACACGTTGATGATGTCGATAAGCAACGCCGCGGTGATATAGCAGTCGTACAGTGCGCGGTGATGATGCAGGCCGGGGGGCGTTACAACGTTAAGCTTGCGGGATTTATACAGCGCCATATTGCTGTATTTAATGCCCGGCCACAGACGGCGTGCCAGCTTCATGGTGCAAATCCAG
Source organism: Scandinavium sp. NPDC088450 (assembly GCF_044900545.1). Taxonomy (NCBI): domain Bacteria; kingdom Pseudomonadati; phylum Pseudomonadota; class Gammaproteobacteria; order Enterobacterales; family Enterobacteriaceae; genus Scandinavium; species Scandinavium sp. NPDC088450. The sequence goes on from NZ_JBJDNI010000003.1 coordinate 11,925, forward strand.
TCCCCGTTCATTTCTGGCAGAACGCGGCGGTCAAAGCTGGCATTGTGCGCGACATACCACGTGCTGCCCTGATAGTGCGGCACCACTTCCTCAATCCACGGTTTGTCAGCCACCATCTCTTCGGTGATGCGATGGATAGCCATCGCCTGAGGGCTTATCGGTCGGTCTGGCCTCACCAGATGGCTCATCGGGTTCGTTATCTTGCCGTCAACGATATCCACTGAGGCGATCTCAACCACGCCGCCCTGTAAATCGCAGGTTTCCGTATCGATAACGCGTAACATAATGTTCTCCCGGCTAAAAAGGGAAGGTTATGCGTCGCAGCGGATTTCGTCAATGGCGTAACGGTGTTCGTGCAAAGGAATGATGTCGCCCTCCCAGCCGCTGGAATATTTTCGCCCGGTCAGCAGAAGTTCACCGCTGTCAGCCCGAACAATGAGTTGACCATTTTCGTCCCATAAAGCACTGCCATCAGCGTAGTTCGATTTCAGGACCGCAATCGCGTACTTATGCGCGAGGCGCTGCAGCTGTTGCACGGATTGTTGCTGCTGAAATTCGCGAGTGCAGGTGCCCGCGGCCAGTAAAGTAGCGGAGGGATCAAGCTCGTGGCCTTCGGCATCCGGCGGCAGCACACTGACCTGGTTGGCCTTCGGTGTCAGACAGGTGCCCTGGCCCTGGCTTAAAATAAGCGGAGAGGGTGCATCAGGCAGAAAAATGGCGACGCCTTTGCGGGCTTCTCCATTCACCTCTACAGGTAAGCCTGCAACGATAGTCATGCGATGACGAGCCGCAGCAAAACTCAAGGGTTGTAACAGTTCTTGATCGGGAGGAGCAGGAAGGGGATGACGCTTTCCGGGGCCTGTTAAGGAGAGCTCCGGGAAAACAATCAGATTGCAGGCCAACGTCGAGGCCGCTTCGATAAAACGCAAATGCAGTGCAACGTGTTCCGCAACGCTCCTGTTACGGGTTGGGTACTGGGCTGCAGCAATGGTCCATGCAGGCATAGTGGTTTCCTTACACAATGTCCCTGGTGAATGCTTCAGAATCTTCTCAAGATTGTAGCAGGGGTTATGTAAGGAAGTGTAACAAAGGAAAAATCTTACTTCTGTTTTGGCTCGTACGGCAGGCGAGAGAGATTCACGGAAGCCAGACGGTGCGCGATCAAACGCTCGCGAAACCAGTCACGCAGATGGCCTGGCTGCTCGCGTTCAACCACTTCAGCAATAACCGGCATATTGTAGCGCTCTTTAAATGCCACACCCGCAGCCGCCAAATCGACATTGACCTTGTCCATCTCGTCTTGCGGAATTTTTGCCAGATTGTTTTCCATGATGTGCTCCTTCTTAAACCTGGGCAGAAATTACTAAGAGTGTCTCAGAATAGCAAGCCCGGCGGCGGTGAATCTCGACGCGAACATTATACAGCGTTATTCTTGGCGACAGATACATAACAAAAGGGAATGAAGAGAATGACCCCCATCGCTTCTCGCGCATTGAGCGCGGCGGTTTTCCTGACCTGCATGTTAACGACTTCCACAGCACTGGCACATGCCCATCTTAAACATCAATATCCCGCAGCCGATGCTCAGGTCACAGCAGCGCCTCAGGCGCTGACTCTGAACTTCTCGGAAGGGGTTGAAGTGAAATTCAGCGGCGTGACCTTAACGGGGCCGCAGCAGGCGCAAATCCCAGTGGGAACAGCGAAACTGAATGAAAAAGACAACACGCAGTTGATTGTCCCGGTTGAGCAAGCGCTGAAACCGGGCGATTACACCGTTGACTGGCATGTTGTGTCGGTGGACGGGCATAAAACCAAAGGCCAGTATCACTTCAGCGTGAAATAAGCGTGTTGGCTTCATTCTATATCGGACTGCGCTGGGGGCATTTTGTCTGCCTGATGCTGGCATTTGGTTGCGTCCTGTACTCGGCCTGGTGGGCTGAGCCTCAGGTTCGACGCCTGATAAGCCAGCGTTTTTCACGGTTGCTTTCCGTTACGCTCTTCCTCAGCGCCAGCAGCGCGACCCTGATGCTGATGTTGCAGGGAGGGCTGATGGGCAATGGCTGGAGCGACGTCGTCCAGCCGGATATCTGGCTGCTGGTGGCTGGTACACGCTTTGGCAGTATCTGGCTGTGGCAAATCCTGTTGGCGTGGATTACCGTCGTGGTGTGGTGGCTGCGGCCATCACGGTTGATGCCGCTGCTGCTCATTCTTTGCGTCGCACAGTTTTTGTTGATGGCCGGTGTCGGCCATGCTGCAATGCGTGAAGGCATGAGCGGCGTGCTACAGCGCACCAATCACGCGATTCATCTGCTGTGCGCGGCCGCCTGGTTTGGCGGCCTGTTGCCGTTCGCCTATTGCGTTCGTTTAGCACAAGGGCGCTGGCGAGCCAGTGCTATCGCCACCATGATGCGTTTCTCGCGATATGGACATCTGGCGGTGGCGGGCGTGGTGTTGAGTGGCCTGATGAACGCATTTTTGATCCAGGGATCGCTGTACACCGACACGGCATACGGCACTCTGCTGGTGGTGAAAATGGGGCTGGTGGCACTGATGGTCGCCATTGCGCTCATAAACCGGTATGTTCTGGTCCCGCGAATGGCAGCGGATCGGCAGCATATTGAAAAACTGTTCTTGCGCCTGACGCAGGCTGAAATGGTATTAGGGGCTCTGGTGCTGGCGGCGGTAAGCGCTTTCGCCACCTGGGAACCGTTCTGAAATTATTGGCGAAATCATGAAAAAACTCGTTCTGTCACTCGTGTTACTGGCAACTTCTGGAGCGGCTCTTGCCGCCCCGCAGGTGATCACCGTCAGCCGCTTTGAAGTCGGCAAAGATAAGTGGGCATTTAATCGTGAAGAGGTGATGTTGACCTGTCGTCCGGGCAATGCGCTGTATGCCATTAATCCCAGCACGCTGGTGCAGTACCCGCTGAACGCGGTGGCTGAACAAGAAGTGAAAGAGGGGAAAACAACGGCACAGCCCATTTCGGTGATTCAGATTGACGATCCGGCCCATGCTGGCCAAAAAATGAGCCTTGAGCCGTTTATTTCGCGTGCCGAGAAACTCTGCTGAAGCGTAACGCTAACCGTTTGATGTGCAATAAAAAACCGCAAGTTATTCTGACGAATACTTGCGGTTTTTGTTTTTTGTGACGCTTTGCTCACGGTTTTTTTTTGACCACTTTTGTCGCGGACTGGAAAACCTGGCATGGTCATCTATTCTTAAAGGGCAAGGCGACTTTAGCCTGCATTAATGCCAACTTTTAGCGCACGGCTCTCTCCCAAGAGCCATTTCCCTGGACCGAATACAGGAATCGTATTCGGTCTCTTTTTATCTGCAAGTCCAGTCAATGGCTTACAACAGTCGATGCGAAAATTTCCCACACTTTTGCCCCGACCTGAATCTTTTATATCACAACACTTTCGGTCTTAACATTTCTTTTACACGATTTTTTTGCGTCTACAGACAAAAAAAATCCCCTTCGCTTCGCAGGGCAAAGGGGAAAGCTTGCAATAAATATTATAGTATCGGACTCACTTTGCGGCTTACAGGGATATGCAGCGCCACAGGTGGTTGGTCTGAAAGTTGCGCGTCCAGGGAATATGGATTCAGACAGACCTGAAATGCAAATCGATGGGTTGTCGGGATGAACAATCACGTCACTTTACATTTCGGCATTCATGGTATTAAGGAAGCGGAGTGGGTTCAAACGGCATCTTGTTTTTTTTTGCATTTTAATCCGCAACAAGTGACGTTTTACTCAGGTGTGACAATCTCGGGATACAACAGTGTTTCCAGATAACTGACCATCACCCAAATCTGGTTACTGAAAATAAACCAGACGCAAACCGCCAGAATAAGCAGCACAATGATTATCAGGGCAATTTCAGTTTTGCTCATAGCCAGAATCTTTCGCCTGCAGACTAACGGAAGGGAGTAGTCTGATGATAACGAAAGTTCTGTGTCCGACGCAATCGATGTAAGGGAAGGACTCTGCCCACGGGCGGGCAGATCATCCTGTTTCATTTGTCTGAAGCGGGGAACAGGGCAGCAAACTGCACGGCCATGTCATCCAGCAGCGCAAAGCGACGACGGTATTCAGCGCGTTTTTTGCTGGCAATCTCTTCGAGCGATTTGCGCTCTTGCTGCACAGGCAACTCCCAACGGAATGCATTGCGTTTTACGCCGTCAATTGAAGCCCAAAACTCATCGTAGCTGGCATGGAAGTGACGGCCTTTGCTAAAGCGATAGCGCAGGGCGCGGAATACGTGGCCATTATCGCTCACGCCGCTAAGCGTGGTAATGCCGCACTGGCTGGCCAGCAGGCCAAAAAATTCAACCAGGATGCGTTTTGGGAATACCCCGTAGCAAGCACGAGTGGCAAGCTTAATGACCTCATGCGAAACGCCTCGACGCGGCCCTTGTAGCCCGCCGACCACCAGTTCCCAACCTTTGCTGCTGCGCGTAATACAAAAGGTCGCGCTGGCCAGCACGGTATTTTGCGCATCACAGAACCAGACGGTGCTTTCGCCTTCACGCTCGGCCTTGTGAGCACAAGAGGCATACAGGGTAAATTCCGCGCCATCTTTGCCTTCCAGCTTCAGCAGCTCTGTGGGCTCTGTCGCTGTTAACGCCGTCACCAGCGCCGGGCTTTGCACTGAGTCGATAAATTCATAATGCCCGACAATGGCGTCTGCACGCTGCGTGGAGGATAAGCCACGCGCTAAGTACTGCCGGTGTGTTTTGCTCGGCAATGTGACCTGGGCTTTTAGCAGTTGCATAAAGTCCTGGCGCTTGCCAAGGCTGTCCAGCATCCGCCGGGTGGCTGAGTAGAAAATCACCGTGCGCAGTAAGAATTTCAGGCGGTAATCCACCTCTTTCCAGATTGGCGCAGGGGTAAGCTTGCCTTTGACTAAATCTGAAATAAGATGCGCGCGAGGCGCAGGCGAATACCCGGAATGCAGTGTATTGTCCGACACGATAATAACCTCTTCATTGCTATGAGGCTATTTTAGCGGCGTAGCGAGCTGAGCTTAATGGGCTGGGGAAGTATATTCCGGGTTTGTTTATCCTTGATTTAAGTTATTCACCCGTCTCACCTTCAGTACCACCTCCTATACTTATATCAGGGGGCATCATTATGTATCAGAGAATTGACGGTACGCAGTGCCAACACATCTGGCTAACCGGCGATCTGCACGGTTGCTATCGCCTGTTAATGAATAAACTCAACGCCCTGAAATTTAATCCTTATCAGGATTTACTTATTTCGGTAGGTGACCTTATCGACCGCGGCCCTGACAGTCTGAAATGCCTCGAACTGATTCATCAGAAATGGTTTTTTGCTATTCGTGGCAATCACGAACAAATGGCGATGGATGCCCTTGAGCATCAGCAATTGTCATTATGGGCATTGAATGGCGGCGCGTGGTTTGAGGAGGAGTCGGCTGAAGCAAAAGCGGAGGCCAGACTGCTGTTGCTGGAGTGTCATCAACTGCCGTACATCATCGAAGTGGATACGCACTCTGGCGTTCATGTCATTGCGCATGCCGACTATCCGGCGGACAGTTATCACTGGCAGAAAGAGGTCGACTGGCATCGGGTGTTATGGGACAGACAACGTCTGAGCGATCATCTGGAGGGCAAGCATTCAACCATTACTGGCGCGGATCACTTTTGGTTTGGACACACGCCGCTGAAGCACCGTTATGATGCCAGCAATCAGCATTACATCGATACCGGGGCGGTGTTTGGCGGCGAGCTAACGCTGGTGCAGTTACAGTGATTATAAATCGCTGTAGTGCTGTGCCGGATGCCAGAAACCGTCGATAAAGTCCTCCACCGGGAAACATCCTCCCTGACGCAAACGCTGATCGTCCATCGCGCGTACGCACTGAGGCTCGGTGTTATAGACATCAACCACGATATCCTCACACCCTCCGTCGAGATAACAGATAAACAAAACCAGAGCGAACATCGTGTCCTCACGTTAGTGCAACGTAAGGTAAGTGTAGACAAAGCGGAGCGGGGGGACGGTTTGGAGTAAATAACCCGCCTGCGGGCGGGTTCTCTTTGGGCTATGCGAGACGCATCACCCAGGCATCGGACTGACGATCATAATGCTGACGGTAGAGGACAGAATGTTCCCCATCGAGAAGGGCGGGAACGCTGGTATCGGCATCCCAGGCATCAAGCTGCATGCACAAATCGGGATCGGATTTACAGGGAATGCTTAACGTTCGCTCCCCTTGCTGCTCGCCATGCAGCTCGGCATCATCGATTTCGAAGGCGCCAATGCGTACGCTGGTTTTCGTCATAATGCTCTCCGGTTATCTGCTTCGTTGTGGTACGACCAGTTAGGCCGCCCATTTTTCAGCGTAGACAAGCCGGAGCAATTTGCCAGTCAGAACGTGCTTATTTTTTCCCGCTTTACACCTTGCCAGCGAAAAGTTTGCCATCGCGAACCAGCTCACGAGGGTAGCTATTTTTTAGTCGCGAACCGACTTTTTTGGCGATCCCCAACGGATGCCCTTGAAACGTCACAATAACCTCATCGCGGCCTGGCGGCGATTCAGGCCAGACATCACGCCCGCGATACCACTCTTCGGCTTCTTCCTGAGTGAGTTCAAAACGTGCGCTTTTTTCACTTGCGAGGGCGATAACCGCTTCATGCTGCCAGCGGAAGCCTTTATTGAAGGTCTCTGCCAGGCGCAGGCCAATACGAGAAAAACGCACTTTGCCAAGCAGTGGTTCTATCTCTGTCGGGAAAAGCCAGATCTCTTTATCTCGCTGCCAGAGCGAATGGGTTTCATCCCACTGCAAGCCAACGGCTTGTGCGGCTTGCGCCACAGCGGCCGCTTCGCGGGTTTTCATTGGCATGAACGGAAACTTACCGACTTTATAACCTGGCGCAGGTAGGGCAGGGATCGCGGCGGTTTTACGCAGCCTTGCCACGAAGAAACCTTCGCAATCATAAATTTGTGGGAAGACGTGCAGATAACCTTCGGCGGTCAACGCTTTTTCCGCTTCCGGGAAGAGCGCATTCAGAGGCGTAACTTCGACAGCCTGCGGATACTCGGCCAGCAGCCAGGCCAGCACATCCTCGTTTTCTTCCCGATTGAGTGTGCAGGTGGAATACACCAGCGTTCCGCCAGGCTTTAACGCATGAAACGCACTTTCGAGGAGTTCTCGCTGGGTCTGGGCAATGGCGTTATTACTTTCCATGGACCAATTTTTCAGCGCATCGGGATCTTTTCGGACCACGCCTTCACCGGAGCAAGGCGCATCCAGCAGAATGGCGTCAAACGCTTCTGGCACGGCGGCACCAAAAACGCGGCCATCAAAATGCGTCAGAGCAACGTTGCTGATCCCACAGCGGCTGATATTCGCGTGCAGCACTTTGACACGGCTGGCGGAATATTCGTTGGCCAGAATCGCCCCCTGATTATTCATCCGCGCGGCAATCTGCGTGGTTTTAGAGCCTGGCGCAGCCGCCACGTCCATGACTCGCTGAGGCTGGTTACCTTCGGCAAAAAGCGCCGTGACGGGCAGCATCGAACTGGCTTCCTGAATATAAAACAGGCCGCTCATGTGCTCCGCTGTGCTGCCTAACGGCAGGGCATCTTCGTCTTCGCGCTCGATCCAGAATCCTTCTTCGCACCACGGAACCTGCGTCAGTTGCCAGCCATACGGCGCGACCAGTTGCAGAAAATCATCCACGGAGATTTTCAGCGTATTGACGCGAATACTACGTCGCAGCGGGCGCTGACAGGCGGCGATGAAATCATCGAAGGAGAGATGAGCAGGCATTGCTGCACGCATCACCTCAAGGAAAGAATCGGGAAGGTAAGCCACTAAACGCACCAAATCTAAAAAAGGAAGGCGCGCAGTTTAGCACACCGACTCCGGCTTCTTACAGCCGGAGTCGTGTGGGATCAGCGAGGCAGGGCGGTGCCCCAGTCACGCCATTCTTTCGGTTCCGTATCCTGCAACAGGAAGTGTTTGCCTTCCTGCGCTTTCGGTGCCAATGGCGTGCCTGGCGGTGTCGCAAACGAAATACCGCCGCGAATGAACTGGTTGAACGTCCCGGTCTTCACAACGCCGCCGATTATGCCGAAGTCGAGGTTGTAGCCGGAAGCCAGCCAGAACACCGAATTGTTACGCACCAGATGCTGATAACGCTGGCTGATACGCAGGGCAACCATCACCCGATCGGACAGCGAGCCCAATTGCAGGCCTGTTACGGTACCCACTTCGATTCCACGGAACAGCACTGGCGTGCCAATACTCAGCGATCCGGCTTCCGGCGCTTCCACCACAATGCTCAGGCCATCGAGATAGCGAGAGTCGGTGATGGTGGCTTCCTGCAATTCGAAGTCACGGCGCGGATTGCCACCACGGCCAGGTTCGACGTTGATGTAAGGCTGCAAAATCGTATCAAGATGCTCAACGCCCGCTGCGGAAATCTGTGGGGTGATCACCGAGAAACGTGTCCCGCCGCGCGCGAAGGTGTTCACGTACTCGGGGTAAAGTACCGCTTTCGCCTGGACTTCATTACGCGAAGTGATGAGTTCCAGAGTCTGGATTTGCCCGATATCAATACCCAGATAACGAATTGGCATCCCCGCTGAGAGCTTCCCGGCGTCAAAGGCATGCAGTGTGATTTGCCCGCCTACGGCGCGAGCCGCGGTTTCAGAAGGATACAGAATGCGCTTGTCGCCTTTACGCGCGCCAGCGCCTGCGCCGCTCAGGTTGTCGAAGCTGATTGCCCCACGCAGCGCTCGCGAAAGGGGTGAAGCCTGAACGGTTAAACCACTGCCATTCAGCTGCACTTTTGCACCGCCTTCAGCCCAGAACACGCTGTTTTGCGTTAACAGCTGGCGGTACTCTGGTTTGATATGCAGGTCGATATCAAACGCATTTGCGCGAGGACGGACTGTAATAACCTGGCCGACTTCAAACTTACGGTACAGCACCACGGAACCGGCCTGAACGTCCGGCAAGGTGTCCGCGGTCAGCGTCATGGTGGTGGTCGGCAGGTCGCCCAGGCTGTTTTCCAGTGCTTTTTCCAGATTGGCAAACAGTGGGTATTCCTTCTTCATCGGCCCTTTATCACCGGGCAGAATACGAATACCGCCGCTGATCCATTCACTGGCGCTGGCCCCAAGGAACTCAATCCCGTCAAGGCCCACTTTGACATCGACCCGGCTGTTCACCACGAACTTGCTGTCGCCATGCACCAGGTCGCGATACTGAGGGTCAATCGCTATCGAGAAAGAGACGCCTTTATTCGACAGGTTACGTTCCAGCACCTGGCCAACTTTGATGCCATGCAAAATGACCGGCTGCCCGGCATCGATGCCATAAGATTCAGGCGCTGTCAGCGAAAGGGTGATTACGCCGGGTTCCTGCAACAGCGTTTTGTCTGCTGGCACCACCACGAAGTGATCGCGCGGCTCGCCTTCACCCGGCACCAGTTCAAAGGTGCTGCCGGTCAGCAACGAGCTGAGATTGGTGTTATCGAGCGACAGTTTAGGGTTGTGCATCTCGATACGCGTATTTTCACGTAAGAGGTTCACCACGCTTGGGTCAACGGTCATTTCCCCCGTGACAGCGCCGCCAGGATTGAGATTCAGCTTGGTTAACTGACCCACTTCCAGACCCTGGTACATCAATGCTGTTGACCCCGCTTTGAGGCCAGCACCATCCGGTAAATCCAGTTTGACGATGACGCCGCGCTGGCTGTGCGCCAAATCTTCGTACAGGCCAAATTCATCGTTTTGATCTGCCGCTTTGGAGTCTTCAGGGGAGTCAAACGCGATGGCACCATTGACCAGTGCGGCCAGGCTTTCAAGCTGGACTTTCGCGCCGCTGAAATCCACGTCGGCCTTAATGCCAGAGACGTTCCAGAAGCGGCTGCCTTTTTTCACCAGATTGGTGAAGCGACGTTCAATGAGCAGGTCGATGGTCACGCCTTGCTTATTGGCGTTGATCGAATAGTCGTAAACCTTGCCGACAGGGATTTTACGGAAATAGACCAGCGAGCCGCTGTTCAGCGAGCCTAAATCAGGCGCATGCAGATGGATCATCAGCTCGCCATTGTTGAGCCGGTAGCGTGGCTGGGTATCCAGTGCGGTAAAGTGTTCTTGCGGATTCCCCCCGCCGGGCATCATCCCGATGTAGTTGCCGCCGACCAGCGCATCAAGCCCGGAGACACCAGCCAGTGAGGCTTTCGGCGTGACCAGCCAGAATTGCGTTTCGTCTTTCAACGCATCTTTCATGTCGCCTTTGATGCTGGCCTTGACCTGAATTTTGTTCAGATTTTTGGTCAGGCGCACTTCCTGGACGGTGCCCACTTCCACGCCCTGATAACGTACAGGCGTACGACCGGGGACAATACCGTCCGCGGACATAAAGTCGATGGTGATGGTGGTGCCGCGATCCTGATAGCTGTTCCAGATGAGCCAACTGGCAATCATCAGCGCGATGACCGGCAGCAGCCAAAAGGGCGAGATACGGCGTTTTGTTTTAATTCTCGCTTCAGTCGGTGAAGCGGGCGTTTCCTGACTCATGTGCATCCCAAAGTAAGCGGCTGTCCAGCCATTCAACAGCAAGAATAGTCAATATTACCGCAGCGCCGAAATAAAACGCAGCGGGTCCCATAGTAAAAGCAAGAAGTTGGTCGCGGTTGATGAGCGACATGGTTAACGAGATGACGAACAGGTCGAGCATCGACCAGCGGCCAATCCAGGTGACCAGGCGCAGCAGCAAAATTCGGGTTCGCAGGCCTTGCTCACACTTAAAATGAATGGAAATCAGCAGCGTAAGCATCACCAGCACCTTGGTGAAAGGCACCAAAATACTGGCAATAAACACCACGGCGGCGACCGCAACGTTACTGTTCGCCAGGCCCATGATGCCGGACATGATGGTGTCTTCCTGACGCGCGCCGTTCACATAGATAATCGAAATGGGCAGCAGGTTTGCCGGAAGTAAAAAGATTATCGAGGCGATCAGCGCAGCCCAACATTTTTGCAGACTATAGGGGCGACGGTGGCGAAGCGGAACGTGACAACGACGGCAGCGACCCCGGCTATCCGCAAAGCCCGTGTGATGACATCCAAGACAAACCTGCAACCCGGGATCGGCGCGAAGAGCAGGGCGCTGGGGATAAAAACGATCCCAAAGTTGTTCCACGTTGAGATGAATAAGGGTTAAAATGCTCAGTAAAACCAGTGAGATAAAGGCAACGAGGCCTATGCCTGGTTGCAGGAATGCATAATCCTGCACTTTGATTGACGCCACGCCGATCCCGACCAGGTAAATATCCAGCATCACCCATTCTTTGAGCCTTTCGAGCATCAGCAGCACGGGGCGCAAATTCATGCCCAGAATGTTTCCAAGCCACAGGTAAGCGATGGAGATAACCAGCACCAGCGGCGCACCGACAGCGCAAAACAGCACCATGGCGGCAGGAATCGGATCGCCTTGATCGGTCATCTGCCAAATGCCTTGCATCAAATCGGCATCGATACGCACGCCAAGCAGATGGAGCCGGAGCAGCGGCTCGCTCCAGGCAAAAGGCATCAGCAGCAGCATGGTGACGGCCATCGCGGCAAGGCGCGTTAATGACCAGTCTCGCCCGTCGCGAATTTTGGCATCGCAACAGGGACAATAGGCGCTCTGATGCGACTTCACCACCGGCAGGCTGAACAGCGTGTCGCACTGCGGGCAGCGGTGGAAAGCTGGCGGTGCGACAGGATTGCCGATGGCATGAACCGTGATTTTTTTCGCAGGCGTTAGTTGAGAAGCTCTTAGTGCCATTTATTCGCTTTTGAAATGAAGGTATAAATCTATCTTAACCCATGAATGGATTCATCTTGAGCCTGAGCGCATTTAATGCTTATGTAAAGAGGCTATGCGTCGGCATTAACCGGCATCGAAGATGTCCAATAAGTGATTGAATAATGAACAAAACAGAGTTTTACGCGGATCTTAACCGTGATTTCCAGGCATTAATGGCAGGTGAAACCAGTTTCTTAGCCACTCTCTCCAATACCAGTGCGCTGTTATTTGAGCGCCTGTCTGAGGTGAACTGGGCAGGTTTTTATCTTCTTGAAGGTGACACACTGGTACTGGCACCTTTCCAGGGCAAGATTGCCTGTGTACGAATCCCGATTGGACGGGGTGTTTGTGGGACAGCCGTCGCGCAAAACCGTGTTCAGCGTGTGGAAGATGTGCATGCCTTTGACGGCCACATTGCCTGTGATGCTGCAAGCAACTCCGAAATCGTCCTTCCGTTAGTCGTCAACGGCCAGGTGATTGGGGTTCTGGATATCGACAGCCCTGAGTATTCGCGCTTCACAGCGGAAGACGAGCAGGGTCTGCGCGAGCTGGTTGAGCACCTCGAACAGGTGCTCTCCGCGACCGATTATCACAAATTCTTTCAGCCTGTCGCAGGATAATCAACGGATAACGTAGCATTTACCGATGGCGTCATTATAATGACGCCTGTTCATGCCCGCGGTATGTTGGCTACGTCCGTTGTAATCAGGAAATTTCATGGAAAATCAACCTAAGTTGAATAGCAGTAAAGAAGTTATCGCTTTTCTGGCCGAACGATTCCCACAGTGTTTCAGTGCTGAAGGCGAAGCACGCCCGCTGAAAATTGGTATTTTTCAGGATCTGGTGGCGCGTGTTGAGGGTGAGATGAATCTCAGCAAAACCCAACTTCGTTCCGCTTTGCGTCTTTATACGTCTAGCTGGCGCTACCTGTACGGCATCAAAGCGGGTGCGACCCGTGTTGATCTCGACGGTAACCCTTGCGGCGTTCTGGATGAACAGCATGTGACTCACGCTCGCCAGCAGCTCGAAGAAGCCAAAGCGCGTGTGCAGGCCCAGCGTGCTGAGCAGCAGGCGAAAAAACGCGAAGCCGCCATTGCTGCGGGTGAGCCTGTCGATGCGCCACGTCGTGAACGCAAACCGCGTCCGGCTGCCCCGCGCAAAGACGCAAGTGCTACCAAGCCACGCAATGCCGCCAAACCGGCCGCTGCTAAAGCGCCACGTCCAGAGCGTGAAGAGCGTTTTACCCCTGTATCAGATCTGTCTGCATTGACCGTGGGCCAGGCCCTGAAAGTTAAAGCGGGCAACAATGCAATGGACGCCACGGTTCTGGAAATCACCAAAGATGGCGTTCGTGTACAGCTGACTTCTGGTATGTCAATGATTGTACGCGCAGAACATTTGATGTTCTGAAACGGAGGCCGGGCCAGGCATGAACAAACTCTTTAAGGTCACCGCGCTCGCTGGCATGCTGTTAATGGCAGGCCAGTCGTTCGCCGTGGACGATATAACGCAGGCTTCCCAAATTCCCGTTCTTAAGGAAGAGGCGCAGCACGCGACGGTGAGCGAGCGTGTAACGTCTCGCTTTACCCGTTCTCATTATCGCCAGTTCGATCTTGATAACGCGTTCTCGGCGAAAATTTTTGACCGCTATCTCAACCTGCTGGATTACAGCCACAACGTGCTGCTGGCAAGTGATATCGCTCAATTTGAACCGCGTAAAACGCAAATCGGCGACGAATTGCGCAGCGGTAAGCTGGATGTTTTTTACGATCTCTATAATCTGGCGCAAAAACGCCGCTTTGAGCGCTATCAATACGCGCTAAAAGTGCTTGAACGCCCGATGGATTTCACCGGCAACGACAGCTTCAATCTGGACCGCAGCAAAGCACCCTGGCCGAAAGATCAGGCCGAGCTGAATGCGCTGTGGGATGGCAAAGTGAAGTATGACGAGCTGAGCCTGAAGCTGGCGGGGAAAAACGACAAAGAGATCCGCGACACGCTGACTCGTCGTTATAAATTCGCGATTCGTCGCCTGGCCCAGACCAACAGTGAAGATGTGTTCTCACTGGCGATGACTTCGTTTGCCCACGAAATCGATCCGCACACCAACTATCTTTCTCCGCGTAACACTGAGCAGTTCAACACCGAAATGAGCCTTTCTTTAGAAGGGATCGGTGCGGTGCTGCAAATGGACGATGACTACACCGTCATCAACTCCATGGTGGCAGGCGGCCCGGCAGCGAAGAGCAAATCGATTAGCGTAGGCGATCGCATTGTTGGCGTAGGGCAGACAGGTAAGGCAATGGTCGATGTGATCGGCTGGCGTCTTGATGATGTGGTCGCGCTGATCAAAGGGCCGAAGGGCAGTAAAGTTCGCCTGGAAATTCTGCCTGCGGGTAAAGGGACGAAAACACGTATCGTGACGCTAACGCGTGAACGTATTCGTCTCGAAGACCGCGCTGTGAAAATGTCCGTTAAAACGGTAGGTTCGCAGAAAGTGGGCGTGCTGGATATTCCTGGCTTCTATGTTGGCCTGACGGATGACGTCAAAGCACAGCTGCAGAAACTGGATAAACAGAATGTCAGCAGCATTATCATTGACCTGCGCAGCAACGGCGGTGGGGCGCTGACGGAAGCGGTGTCGCTTTCTGGTCTGTTCATTCCATCCGGCCCTGTGGTTCAGGTGCGTGATAACAACGGTAAAGTTCGCGAAGACAGCGATACCGATGGCGTTGTTTATTACAAAGGCCCGCTCGTTGTTTTGGTCGACAGATTCAGTGCTTCTGCTTCGGAAATCTTTGCCGCCGCCATGCAGGACTATGGTCGTGCGCTGATTGTCGGTGAGCCAACCTTTGGTAAAGGCACTGTTCAGCAATACCGTTCACTGAACCGTATTTACGATCAGATGCTGCGTCCTGAATGGCCTGCTCTGGGTTCCGTTCAGTACACCATTCAGAAGTTCTACCGCATTAATGGCGGTAGTACTCAGCGTAAAGGTGTTACGCCGGACATCATGATGCCGACAGGCAGCGAAGAGACGGAAACGGGCGAGAAGTTTGAAGACAATGCGCTGCCGTGGGATAGCATTAATGCTGCGACCTACGTCAAAGCAGGCGATCTGACGCCATTCGGACCAGAGTTGCTGAAAGCGCATAACGATCGCATCGCCAAAGATCCAGAATTCCAGTACATCATGAAAGATATTGCTCGCTTTAATGCACTCAAAGAGCGCCGCAATATTGCCTCACTGAATTACGCTCAGCGTGAGAAAGAGAATGAGGAAGATGATGCTACGCGTCTGGCTCGAATCAACGATCGCTACAAGCGTGAAGGCAAACCACCGTTGAAGAAACTGGACGATTTGCCGAAGGATTATCAGGAGCCTGATCCGTATCTGGATGAAACTGTTCATATTGCCGTCGACCTGGCGGATATGGAAAAAGACAGACCGGCGGCCGATCCGAAAGCCACTAAGTAATCCCCCAACAGGCACAAGTATTTGTGCCTGTTTTTTTATCTTCCTCTTGAGCCCGTCAGCGAGTTACCTGTTAATGTAAAGTTGTGTTTTTCTCGTGACTTAGCGGCCCCGGATAGTTGAAAATCCTCGTAATACCCATACGATATGGGGTATCGCATAGTGCGTATTGTTATAACGAGGTTAATAAAATTATGATGCGAATTGCGCTCTTCCTGATGACCAACCTGGCCGTTATGGTGGTGTTTGGGCTGGTGCTAAGCCTGACAGGAATTCAGTCGAGCAGCATGACCGGCTTACTCATCATGGCGCTGCTCTTTGGTTTTGGTGGCTCCATCGTTTCACTGATGATGTCGAAATGGATGGCGCTGAAGTCCGTGGGCGGGGAAGTCATCGAGCAACCACGCAATGAAACAGAACGCTGGTTGATGAACACGGTGGCACAGCAGTCACGTCAGGCAGGCATCGCCATGCCGCAGGTTGCGGTTTATCACGCGCCGGACATCAACGCGTTTGCGACCGGTGCTCGCCGTGATGCCTCTCTGGTGGCGGTCAGCACAGGGTTGCTGCAAAACATGAGTCGTGATGAAGCTGAAGCGGTTATCGCGCATGAAATCAGCCACATCGCGAATGGCGACATGGTGACCATGACCCTGATTCAGGGGGTGGTGAACACCTTTGTTATCTTTATCTCCCGCGTTATCGCGCAGATTGCAGCCGGTTTCCTTGGTGGCAACCGCGATGAAGGGGAATCCAGCAACGGCAACCCACTGATTTACTTTGCTGTCGCAACGGTACTCGAACTGGTGTTTGGTATTCTGGCCAGCATCATCACCATGTGGTTCTCACGTCACCGTGAATTCCATGCGGATGCGGGGTCAGCCAAACTGGTTGGCCGCGAGAAGATGATTGCCGCGCTCCAGCGTCTGAAAACCAGCTACGAGCCGCAGGAAGCCAGCAGCATGATGGCGTTTTGTATCAACGGCAAGGCAAAGTCCATGAGCGAACTGTTCATGACTCACCCACCGCTGGACAAGCGTATCGAAGCGCTGCGTAGCGGCGAGTATCTGAAATAACGTATTCACAGCACGACCTTAAGCAAAGCGCCTCAACTGAGGCGCTTTTTTTATGCTCCAGCGCGCGGTTGCGTGATGCGTAGCCCGCTGACAACCGCGGCTATCACGGCCAGGCTACCAGCAAGCAGCAGCGAGGTGTGAGTACCGTGGGTGCCAAAGAGGTTGAACATCAGCGCCACCAATGCAGCGCCTGTACTTTGCCCAAGCAAACGCGCAGTGCCGAGCATCCCGCTGGCGCCACCACTTCGGTTGCGCGGTGCAGAAGAGACGATGGTGTGGTTATTGGGCGACTGGAACAGGCCAAACCCTGCACCGCAAAGGATCATCCGCCAGATGATATCCAGGTCGTGGGGCGATGAGGGCAACAATGCCAACGCAAACAGCCCGCAGGCCATAACGGCCAGACCCAACGCGCCCAGCAATCCTGCGTGAACTTTCTCAATCAGGTAACCGGCGAGAGGGGCCATCACCATGGTGGCGAGCGGCCACGGAGTCAGCAGCAACCCTGTTTCGACTTCGCTGCGTCCCATGACGGATTGCAGGAAGAAGGGGAGGGAAACTAACGCCAGCATCTGAGCACAGAAAGAACAAATGGACGTGCAGATGGAGAGCGAGAAAATCGGGATGCGCAGCAGATCGACAGGGAGCAGCGGAACGGGCAGTTTCA
Organism: Scandinavium sp. NPDC088450; assembly: GCF_044900545.1. Lineage (NCBI taxonomy): Bacteria > Pseudomonadati > Pseudomonadota > Gammaproteobacteria > Enterobacterales > Enterobacteriaceae > Scandinavium > Scandinavium sp. NPDC088450. The sequence continues at coordinate 28,985 of NZ_JBJDNI010000003.1, forward strand.
ACTGTCGACGAACGAAGAAGAACCCGACAATCAGCATGGCGGCAATTTCAGCCAGAACCAACTGAAGGGATTGCCCCTGAGCGAAACTGCTCAGCGCCGTGATCAGCAAACCAAACGTTAAAGCATTCATCACCGCGCTGGGCAGGTCGAAGCGTGAGGCCTGGCTACGCGCGGGGTTTGCTGGCAGGTACCGCATTGCAAGGACGAAAGAAATAATCCCCAGTGGTACGTTAATTAAAAACAGCCATTGCCACGAGGCAACAGAAAGGATCGCCGCAGCAATCGTCGGGCCTGCAGCGGAAGACACCGCCACGATGAAGGAGTTGATGCCCATTCCCCGGCCGAGAAACCGCTGAGGATAAATAAGGCGAATGAGTGCCGTGTTGACACTCATTAGCGCCGCGCCGCCAAGCCCTTGTGCGACACGCGCCAGGGTTAACATTTCAAGCGAATGAGAAAGGGCGCAGATAAGCGAAGTGCAGGTAAACACCACCAGACCACATTTATAGATGCGTCGGTAGCCGAACATATCGCCTAAAAAGGCGAGGCTGAGCAGCGAGATAACAATCGCAATCTGATAGGCGTTAACTATCCAGATTGAGGCGGCAGGTGAGGCGTTGAGGTCACTGGCAATGGTCGGCAGTGCAACGTTGGCAATCGCGCCATCGAGCACAGCCATCGAAATGCCGAGAATAATCGTGAGTATTGCGCCATAGCGCTGCGGGAGCGGCAAGCCGTCGGGGGCTGTTTTATCCATGTGAAAAATAGGTCTTTCTTGAAATCATTATGCAGATAATTATCTTAGCATTGATTATTCAGCAGTATGTCGCAGATTTGTAACGAAGCGAGAGAAGAGTGATTGCGGTGAAAGCCTCGCGAAATTATAATAAAAACCAGTTCTGATTTTTATAAAACAGTTGCGATGAGGTGATGAATGGCAGTTGCGGATTTGGATAAACAGCCAGATTCTGTCTCTTCTGTATTGAAGGTGTTCGGCATTTTGCAGGCCCTTGGGGAAGAGCGTGAGATAGGGATCACCGAGTTGTCACAGCGTGTGATGATGTCGAAAAGCACGGTGTATCGTTTTTTGCAGACCATGAAATCGCTGGGTTATGTGGCGCAGGAAGGTGAATCAGAGAAGTATTCGCTGACCCTTAAGCTGTTCGAATTGGGCGCGCGTTCCCTGCAAAATGTGGATTTGATTCGCAGTGCCGATATTCAGATGCGTGAGCTGTCTCGTCTGACCAAAGAGACCATCCACCTTGGCGCACTGGATGAAGACAGCATTGTCTACATCCACAAAATTGACTCGATGTACAACCTGCGCATGTATTCCCGTATCGGGCGTCGCAATCCGCTTTACAGTACCGCAATTGGCAAGGTGCTGCTGGCGTGGCGTGACCGCGAGGAAGTGAAGCAGATTCTGGAGCATGTCGAGTACAAGCGCAGCACTGAGCGTACTATCCGCGATACTGAAGAACTGCTGCCACTGCTCGATCAGGTACGCGAGCAAGGTTATGGCGAAGATAACGAAGAGCAGGAAGAAGGGTTACGCTGCATTGGCGTACCGGTCTTCGATCGCTTTGGCGTGGTGATTGCGGGTCTGAGTATCTCTTTCCCGACGCTGCGTTTTTCCGAAGAGCGTTTGCACGAATATGTCAGCATGCTGCACACCGCAGCGCGTAAAATTTCAGAACAGATGGGTTACAACGACTATCCATTCTGATAGCTGACACCACAAAAACGCCGCATCAAGTGCGGCGTTTTTGTGTTGATAAGCTGTCGTTATCCCTTGTCGACGACAACTTCACTTTTGCGCAGTACTGGGCAGTTGGTTAACCCGATAATGCCGCTGTCTGAATGAATGTATTGTGCGGTACTCGTGCCACGCGCGGTGACATATTTACACTGTAATCCCAGCCCGCCGGCATTCTCATTACTGCCAATAAGTACTCCATAACCCGTTAAAAGCAGTGCGATCCAAACAATCGCGAGTACAATAATTGTACGAATCATCAAGCGCATGTATGCCTCATTATTTTGACTTCCGTGCATAAGAGTAGTTTGTTCACGCTCTGAAACAAGTCGATGATTCCTAAAATGAACAGTCTCCAGTACAGTTAGCCGCGGTTTAAGGTTAGCGTGCTAATCTGTTGGTAAATGTGGTTACCCGGAGAGTGGAGTGAAAAAGTTACGGTGGGTCATTCTGATTGTTATCCTGCTGCTGGTCTGTACGTTGCTGTGGACCCAGATGATTAACGTGCTGTGCGATCAGGATGTTCAGTTTTTCAGCGGTATTTGCACCATCAATAAATTCATTCCCTGGTAAGCTTTTTTCTTGCCGATGATTTCCTTCCTCAGGCTGAGTGGTAGAATGATGGCTTCAATTTGAGGTGGTGAAATGATTGATTTGATGAATTCCGGCATGCTTAATCTGGCCTCGCTGGCAGTTTCTTTACTGGTACTGGTCATCGGTCTTGTGCTGTGGTTCTTTGTGAACCGTGCAAGCTCCCGCAGCAATGAGCAGATTGAACTTCTGGAAGCACTTCTGGATCAGCAAAAGCGTCAAACGGCTTTACTGCGTCGTCTTTGTGAAGCAAATGAACCGGAGAAATTCGAGCCGGTAAAACCTGCAGAGCAAGTTCAGGCTCAGGAAGAAGGTGACGATTTTATCCGTCTGGTGGCGGAACGCTGAGTCAGCACTCCTCCCGGTGGCCTTTGACTACCGGGAAGGGCATTACCTCAACCCTATACTCTTTTCTTCTTAACTATCACTTATCCGTCTTGACCTTCGTGCTATTCTTCGTACTCCGCTTGTAAAATTTTTTTAATAATGTCTCTGCTTTTTTAGATGATGGATTCCCAAACGCAGCGAAACGTTTTTATTGCGCCATAATGAGGCGTTGTCATCAGCGTTTCATTATTATGGTGCATCATCACTCATATTTAACTCTGATATATTCCCTGAATTTTATAAGTTTGGACGCTGCAATCTGAAGCATATTTATGCAAGATTCTTTCGAAGGTTAGAAAAATGTCGGGTTTGCACTGAGCACCCTCGACAGATCCAAACGTATTGAGCTAAGGTAAAAAAGTGTTAGAAACGCTGTGTGAGACCGCTGTCGCAAGTGAGTCAGCGCAGCGGGTGGCAGATGAGAAAAGGCGCATAAATGTGCAGACAAACAAAGTTTGTTTTGGGATTTGTGCGACCGATCGAGTCACGTTTAAAAATGGCTTGCCATTATTAACGTTGTATGTGATAACACGTTTTGGGTTAAACGAGGTACAGTTCTGTCTATGTGTGGCATTTTCAGTAAAGAAGTCCTGAGTAAACACGTTGTCGTTGAATACCGCTTCTCTGCCGAACCTTATATTAGTGCCTCATGCAGTAATGTCTCAGTTTTAGCTATGTAAGTGCCCACGGGCGAAGAAAACACTCTAAGGAATTTTGCAAATGGCAAAGATTAAAGGTCAAGTTAAGTGGTTCAACGAGTCTAAAGGTTTTGGTTTCATTACTCCTGCTGACGGCAGCAAAGACGTGTTCGTACACTTCTCTGCAATCCAGGGTAACGGCTTCAAAACTCTGGCTGAAGGCCAGAACGTTGAGTTCGAAATTCAGGACGGCCAGAAAGGCCCAGCAGCTGTTAACGTAACCGCTATCTGATTACGAATCCACTGATCTCTATTTGACATCAGCCATAAAGCCTCGCGCTAAGCGGGGCTTTTTACTGCCCGTTGCAAACTATGTCTGTAACCCCTCTCTGTCGCGCTTTGTTGCAAATCCACATCATTATTAGCATTGTTTAGCGGTTATCGTGGCCCCTTTTCACGTTAAATCATTGGGTTGGAAATTATAACCCGGGAGCCGGAGTGCAGAACCATCGCCGTCATTTTACCCCTGTCCGTTTTGGGCTGGTGTGTGTGGGAATTTTATGTTGTCTTGGACTGTTGCTGGCGCGTGTTGGCTGGTTGCAAATCATTTCCCCGGATAATCTCGTCAAACAAGAAGATATGCGTTCACTGCGCGAAGAACCTATTGATGTTCCTCGCGGTATGATTGTCGATCGTGAAGGCAGGCCATTGGCGGTCAGCGTGCCAGTCAGTGCCATTTGGGCCGATCCGCAAACGCTTATAGAAAAAGGCGGAATTGGCTACAACGCTCGCTGGCAGGCACTGGCGAATGCATTACATATTTCACTGACCGAACTGACGACGCGCATTACGCAGCATCCTCACTCTCGCTTCCTTTATCTGGCTCGCCAGGTCGATCCTCAACAGGCAAACTGGATTGAAAAACTGCATCTGCCGGGCATCAATCTTCGTGATGAGTCACGCCGCTTTTACCCCGCGGGGCATGTGGCGGCTAATCTGATTGGCTTCACCAATATCGACGACCAGGGCATTGAAGGCGTTGAAAAAAGCTTCAATACCCAACTGCAGGGAAAACCCGGATTACGTCTGGTGCGTAAAGACCGGCATGGCCAGGTTATCGAAAATCTGACAGAGCAAACGCCGGTACCTGCGCATAACTTGCAGCTCAGTATTGATGAGCGTCTGCAAACCGTCACCGAAGACGCTCTGGACAATGCCGTCCGCTGGAACAAGGCGGAATCTGGCGCGTCGGTACTGATTAAAATCAATACCGGTGAAATCCTTTCGATGGCGAGCTTCCCGGATTTTAATCCTAATAATCGCGACAAGGCGACACTCGATGATTTCCGCAACCGTGCCATCAGCGATACCTTCGAGCCCGGTTCCACGGTAAAACCTTTGGTTATTATGACCGCGCTGCAACAGGGCATTGTCCAGCCAGATAGCGTGGTGGACACGCATCCTTATGTTGTCGACGGGCACAGAATTCGCGATGTGGGCTACTATCCTGAACTGACACTGACCGGTATTTTGCAAAAATCGAGCGACACAGGTGTTTCGCATTTGTCATTGGCGATGCCGATTCAGCGGCTGCTGGATACTTATAAAGCCTTCGGTTTTGGCCAATCAACGGGATTAGGGTTAACCGGGGAAAGCCAGGGCCTGATGCCGCAACGTCGATTTTGGGGACAGCTCGATCGTGCGACGTTTGCCTTCGGCTATGGCCTGATGGTGACCCCGCTTCAGCTTGCCCATGTTTACGCCACGATTGGGGGCTTTGGGATGGAGCGCCCGCTCTCGATTACACGAATCGACCCGCCTGTTATTGGCCATCAGGTAATGTCGCCGGAGATTGTGCATCAGGTTGAACATATGATGGAGAGCGTTGCTTTACCTGGCGGTGGGGGAATTAAAGCGGCAGTGCACGACTATCGTGTGGCCGTGAAAACGGGTACGGCGAAGAAGATTGGGCCAGATGGTAAGTACATCGACAAATATATCGCCTATACCGCGGGTGTCGCGCCAGCCAGCAATCCTCAGTATGCGCTGGTGGTGGTCATCAACGATCCGCAAAACGGCGATTATTACGGCGGGGCAGTCTCTGCGCCTGTCTTCAGCCAGATTATGGGTGATGTGCTGCGCCTGGAAAATGTCATGCCGGACGGCATTGCGCCGGGTTCCGATAATCTCATTGTGATGCACGATAGCAACAGTGTGGCTCCGGCGCTGTAATCCATTCACCTGAAGGGCGAATAGCGGTACACTTTCGCCCTTTCTACTGTGACCGGAGTCATCATGTCCTGGAGTTGTCCTCTCTGTAACGCACCGCTTGAGCGCCATAACAACAGCTACCTCTGCCCACAGCGCCATCAGTTTGATTTGGCGAAAGAGGGCTACCTGAACCTGTTGCCGGTGCAGTTCAAGCGTTCGCGCGATCCGGGTGACAGCGTGGAGATGATGCAGGCGCGTCGCGCGTTTCTTGATGCCGGGCATTATCAGCCTCTGCGAGATGCCATCAGTGGCCTGCTAATACAGGTAAACGCCGCCAATGTTCTCGATATCGGTTGTGGCGAAGGGTATTACACTCACGTCTTTGCTGAAAATGCTGAGCACACATGGGGACTGGATGTGTCAAAAGTCGCCGTGCGTTACGGCGCTAAGCGCTACCCGCAGGTGGATTTTTGCGTGGCTTCAAGCCAGCGCTTGCCTTTTAGTGACGCCTGCATGGATGCGGTCGTTCGCATCTACGCGCCTTGTAATCCGCAAGAACTGGAAAGAGTGGTTAAACAGGGCGGGGTGGTGATTACCGCCACTCCGGGGCCGCGTCATCTGATGGAACTCAAGGGCTTAATCTACGATGAAATTCGACTGCATGAAGCCAACAGCGAAGCGCTTCCCGGTTTCCGTCTGAGTGAAACGCAGCAGCTTGCCTATCCGATGAAGCTAAAGGGCAGTGAAGCGGTCGCTTTATTGCAGATGACGCCGTTTGCATGGCGGGCAAAACCTGAAGTATGGGAAAAACTGGCGGGGCTTGAAACATTTGACTGCCAGACCGACTTTTTGATTCAGGTCTGGCAGCGCGAAGATTAACCGGCGAAGTGGCTCCAGAGGATCTGGACGCCAATGCCAATCAGCACAATACCGCCAAGGATCTCGGCTCGCTTGCCTAATAGCGGGCCGATAAAACGGCCGACCATCATGCCAATGGTGGTCATCACCAGCGTGGCGCAGCCAATCGCCAATGCGGTGAACACAATATTAACCTGCAGGAAGGCCAGGCCGACACCGACCGCCATGGCGTCCAGGCTGGTGGCAATCGCGGTGGTGACCAGCAGCCAGAAACCGTGACGGCTGGGTGCTTTCTCTTCTTCATCTTCATTTCCGCGCCAACCTTCAATCAGCATTCGACCGCCAAGGAAGACCAGCAGGACAAAAGCAATCCAGTGATTCCATTCCAGCACGAACTGGCTTGCCAGCATGCCAAGGCCCCAGCCAATCAGCGGGGTGATAGCTTCAACACAGCCAAAAATAAGGCCGGTGCGTAAAGCTTCAGAGAATTTTGGTTTATGAAGTGATGCGCCTTTGCTTATCGATACCGCAAATGCGTCCATCGACATACCAAAAGCTAAGAGGATAGTGGCTGAGAGATTCATCGCTTGTCCTGACCGGGGAAATATCCATATGACACACCACTGCCCCCAGTAAACCCATGCCCGAATAACCCGGCCATGATGCAGGTGGTATGTCTATGGTCTCGCCTGCCCATCTTGCTGATGAACCGTACGCGCCACGTTTTGCAACGAGTATGTTGACACGTACATTTCCGGGAAAGGAAATCGGCTACTCCCCAACGACGGGCGCAACCTTAACATAATTTGAGAAAATAAAACAATAACAAAAAGACGTTATTGATATGACTTATTGATAACGATTTTCATTTGTCTTTATAGGTAAGTGAATCGTTAATAAATATGAGGGAATTAAAAGAAGGAATATAGCCAGTGCTATACATTAATCTGCACAATATAGCAGCATATATAGCAATGACTATAAATATAACTCATTGAGAGTTAACGAGAAGTTTGTAGATGCGTTCAAGGTCATCAATATTTTTAACCCTGACAAGCAGACGCCGTTGTTCTAATTGCATGACCAGAACACCATCTTCGGATAAATTCATTTCTTTGATTCGGGAATAAGAAATCCACACGTTGCTGAAGAAAAAGCCCTCTTGTTTAAAAATAATTTTTGGCGTGCGGATCCAGAACAGATATAACCCCATCAAAGCCAGAGCACATAATAACCAGGTGGTGATTAACTGACCGTGGGCAGTGATGTTTTGATAAATCAGGATAGCGACCAGACCGACGAAAATCAGGCCATCGACGCGTCCACGGCGGAGCAGGGGAATGGCAAGCCGCGTGGCACCGTGGCGGCCCGGCATGATGAACTGATCGTAAATGGCATACGCGAGCAGGGCCACAATAAACAGCACCAGCACCCAATCCGTGATTGTCATTGAACCTCCAGAAATAAAAAACCGGGGCACAAAGGCCCCGGCGGCATAGCACAATATTACAGACCCAGCAGGCCGACCGCGTAGCCCGCGATACCGATGACGAAGAAGCCAACGATAATCCACAGCGGGTTCACTTTCTTACGCAGCAGCCACATACAGGCGAAGGTCAGCAGCAGCGGCACCAGGCCCGGCATCAGCTGGTCAAGGATAGTCTGCACGGTGGTCACACGAGTTTGACCATCCTGACCGGTGATGGTCGAAACCACCAACGGGATGTTCACGTGCGTCCACTTGTTAACCAGGGCCCCCATGACAAACAGGCCGAGGATTGACGCCCCCTCAGTCAGTTTCTGCAGGAAGCCGCCGCCCATGTCTTTAACGATGTCCACCCCTTTACGGTAGCCGTAAGCCACGCCGTAGTAACGGGTTGCCAGACGCACAGCGTTGAACAGGATGAAGAACAGCAGTGGGCCGAGCAGGCTGCCGCTCATCGCGATACCGGCACCCAGTGCCGCAAACACCGGACGGACGGTACCCCAGAAGATAGGGTCACCCACGCCTGCCAGCGGCCCCATCAGACCGACTTTGATACCGTTGATGGCACCATCGTCAATCTCTGCGCCGTTTGCACGCTGTTCTTCCATCGCCAGCGTCACGCCCAGTACTGGAGCCGCAACGTAAGGATGGGTGTTGAAGAATTCCAGGTGACGTTTAATCGCCTGACGACGCGCTTCGTTGTTTTCCGGATACAGGCGTTTGATAGCCGGCACCATGGAGAAGCAGAAGCCCAGCGCTTGCATACGTTCGAAGTTCCATGAACCCTGGAACAGGTTAGAACGAAGGAACACGCCACGAATGTCACTCTGAGTGAGTTTTTTCTCAGTGGTAGTTTTAGTGATATCAACCATTTCGCTCACCTGTTAGTCCAGTTGGTTATCGAGATCGTTGTTAGCAGCCTGTACCGGGCCACCTGCAACGCGATTGTATTTCGGGCTCAGCTGGATATACAGAATTGCCATGACGGCACCAATCACACCCAGAGCAACCAGGTTGAAGTTGGTGAAAGCTGCGGTAACGAAGCCGAGGTAGAAGAACGGCATCAGGTAGCCAGCACGCATCATGTTGATGACCATTGCGTAACCCACAACCACGATCATGCCACCGGCGATGTTCAGGCCGCCAGTCACCACTTCAGGGATGGCATTCAGCATGCTCTGTACTTCGCTGGTACCGACGGAGATAGCTACGATAACCGCCGGGATAGCGATACGCATTGCCTGCAGGAACAGGGAAGAGACGTGTATCCAGGACAGTGCCGTCAGGTTGCCATTTTCAGCCGCCTTATCTGCCGCGTGCTGGAAGGCTACGGTGATAGTACGAACGATGATGGTCAGAACCTGGCCTGCTGCTGCCAGTGGGATTGCCAGTGCAATACCTGCACCGATGCTTTGATGTCCTGCGATAACCAGAACGGTTGAAATGATGGACGCCAGTGCGGCATCAGGGGCAACCGCCGCACCGATGTTCATCCAGCCCAGGGCGATCATTTCCAGGGTACCACCGATGATAATACCGGTTTTCATGTCACCAAGAACGGCGCCAATCAGGGTACAAGCGACCAGCGGACGGTGGAACTGAAATTCATCGAGTACCGATTCCATACCCGCAATACACGCGACGATGAACACCAGCACAATCTGAAGAGTGGTAATCTCCATTGTACTTCTCCTATAACGTAAGTCTTAAGGTTGAAAATTCAGTGAACAGACAGTGCCGGACTTATTTGCCAACCTTGCCTATCAAATCCATCATTTTCAGTCGCTGATCGGTGGAAACTTTACGCGCTTCCAGTTCGATACCGCGTGCATTCAGTTTGTTGAAGGCTTCGATATCTTTCTCATCAACAGAAATGGCATTGTTGACCTGAGTTTTACCCTGACGGAAAGCCATGCCCCCGATGTTCACCGTGGTGATTTTCACGCCCTGTTCAACGATACGTTCCACGTCGGTCGGGTTAGTAAACAGCAGCATCACGCGCTCGCCTGCATACTGCGGGTTGTTGTAGACGCGGATCATTTTCGCGACATCAACCACGTGCGCAGTCACACCCGGAGGCGCAACCTGAGTCAGCAGGGTTTTACGAACGGTGTCTGCCGCCACTTCGTCGCTGACGACGATAATGCGGGTGACGTTGGTTTCTTTGGTCCAGCGAGTCGCAACCTGACCGTGAATGAGACGGTCATCGATACGCGCCAGGCCGATAACCATGTAGTCATTCGGGCCCATGGGTTTCGCCGGTGCCGCCGCTTTCTGGGCAACAGGGGCTGCCGCAGGAGCTGCTTTCACCGCCGGTTTCGCTTTCAGCGCTTTCACGCCTTCGCGACCGGTTTCCACCGCCAATGCGACCAGCTCGTCAAACCCTGGGTTGTCGTCACGCGCCATCAGCGTTTCAACCAGCATAGGGATGTTGACGCCCGCGATAACTTCGTGATGCTCTTTATCGACGACAATGCGGCTTGCAGCGTTAAACGGACTGCCGCCCCATGTATCAACGAGAAACAGCACACCCTTACTGGTGTCGAGTTTTTCGAGCTGTGCGTTGTACTTCTCGATCAGCGTCTCTGCATTCTCGCCAGGCACGAAATCGATCCAACCCACGTTTTCCTGCTCACCCAACAGCATTTCTGCCGTTTTCAGCAGTTGTTCTGCAGCCCAACCATGTGTGCCTATTACAATAGCAATCGTCACTTGCTACCTCCTTTATTATCGTTGCGTCTAAAGTTCGGACGCTTGATGAACCGTTGGTGGTGACCGAATCGATTCAGATAGGGGTTAGAGTAAAAATGATTTATTACTTCCGTGAATTATTTTAGATAGTGAAAAAATAATTAATGTGATGAAGATCCGTAATTTACTCATCCGGCGGCAATAATTTTGGAGCGCAAAAAATCACCGCAAAACCCATCGGACGAATGCAAAAAGACGTAAATTTTTTTCCGGTTATGCCTTCTCTCTGGTATGTTTATTTTCCGTTTAATAACACAGGAGTATAGGGCATAGCCCGAAGTATGGACCGTCACCGACGTCAGTTCACCCACTGGCACCACGCTGCCACCCTCAATTCCCCATCCCATCGCACCGAGATAGTCACGTCTGTTTTTGACAAGGCGATGACAGCCATTGCCGTGAGCAGGAGCTATTCATGGAACTTTTAATGGACCCCTCAATCTGGGCAGGCCTGCTGACGCTGGTCGTGCTGGAGATTGTTCTTGGTATCGATAACCTGGTGTTTATTGCCATCCTTGCCGACAAGTTGCCACCCAAACAGCGTGATAAAGCGCGTTTGATTGGTTTGTCATTGGCGCTGGTGATGCGTCTTGGCCTGCTGTCGGTCATTTCGTGGATGGTGACCCTGACCCAACCGCTGTTCAGCGTCATGGATTATTCGTTCTCGGGACGAGACCTGATCATGCTGTTCGGGGGTATTTTCCTGTTGTTCAAAGCCACGACAGAGCTGCATGAGCGACTGGAAAACCGTCAACATGACGAAGGGCACGGTAAAGGCTATGCCAGCTTCTGGGTGGTGGTGGCGCAAATTGTGGTGTTGGATGCCGTGTTCTCACTTGATGCGGTGATTACCGCTGTGGGGATGGTGAACCATCTGCCGGTGATGATGGCGGCCGTTGTGATTGCCATGGCAGTGATGTTACTGGCGTCGAAACCGCTGACCAACTTCGTCAACCAGCACCCAACGGTGGTCGTGCTGTGTCTGAGCTTCCTGCTGATGATTGGCCTGAGCCTCGTCGCAGAAGGGTTTGGTTTCCATATTCCGAAAGGCTACCTGTACGCCGCCATTGGCTTCTCGATAATTATCGAGCTGTTTAACCAGATTGCCCGTCGTAACTTTATCAAGCACCAGTCTACCGTGCCGTTGCGTGCCCGTACCGCTGATGCAATCCTCCGTCTGATGGGCGGCCGCAAGCAAAACGTGGTGCAGCACGATGCCGAAAATCCGGTGGCTGTGCCTGTGCCAGAAGGGGCCTTTGCTGATGAAGAACGCTACATGATCAACGGCGTTCTGACACTGGCTTCGCGCTCAGTGCGTAGCATCATGACGCCGCGCGGTGAGATTAGCTGGGTTGATGCCAACCTGAGCGTGGATGAGATCCGTCAGCAGCTGTTATCGTCGCCACACAGTCTGTTCCCGGTGTGTCGTGGTGAGCTGGACGAAATCGTCGGTGTCGTGCGTGCCAAAGAGATGCTGGTGGCGCTGGAAGCGGGCGAAGACGTTGCCGCGATGGCCTCTGCTTCCCCTGCGATTGTGGTGCCGGAAACACTGGACCCGATTAATCTGTTAGGCGTTCTGCGCCGCGCTCGTGGCAGCTTTGTTATCGTCACCGATGAGTTCGGTATGGTGCAGGGGCTGGTGACACCGCTGGACGTGCTGGAAGCGATTGCCGGTGAATTCCCGGATGCTGACGAAACGCCAGAAATCGTCGCCGACGGTGAAGGATGGCTGGTGAAAGGTGGCACTGACCTGCACGCCTTGCAGCAGGTTCTGGGACTGGATCATCTGCGTAATGACGATGATGATATTGCCACCGTGGCAGGCCTGGCGATTGCCGTTAACGGCCATATTCCACAGGCTGGAGATGTGTTGAGCGTCCCGCCGCTGGAGATAACCATCGTTGAGGCGAATAACTATCGAGTCGACCTGGTTCGCGTGGTGAAACAACCTTCGCCGCACGACGACGAAGAAGCGTAATCCTCACAATATAACGGGCAGCACATGCCCGTTATGCTCCTTCGGAGGAGTTGAACCGCCTTCGAGCCAGCGCGGAAATTCAGCTACTGGCATTGGCTTCGCATAAAGATAACCCTGCAAAATATGAACGCCATGACGACGCAGATAATGCGCCTGCTGTGGCGTTTCTACCCCTTCAGCCACCAGTTCAATGTTCAGCTTCTGACCCAAAGCGATGATGATATCCGTCACCGTTGAGTTCACCGCGTCGGTACCAATCGCATTGGTGAAGGATTTATCTATTTTAAGAATGTCCGGTCGGAGCTGTTCCAGCCAGGAAAGAGCGCTGCTGCCGGTGCCAAAATCATCAATCGCCAGACGCACGCCTTTGCGATGCAGCTCCCGCACCAGCCTGTAATCAACGCCCTGAAGATTGTCACGCTCTGTTATCTCGAGGACAAGCTGTTGCTGAGGGCGAGCGTTAAACCAATATTGATTCACATCACGCAGTAAAGCGCCTTGCAGGAAATGGCTGGAGGAAACGTTGATGCTGATATCAAAACGCGGGTCCGCCGGGAAATAGCCAATCTGGCGGATGGTTTCGCTAATCACATAACGCGTCAGCGGCGCGATAAGGTTTTCTCGCTCTGCTACCGGAATAAAGACTTCAGGGGATATCCAGCCCAGGCGAGGATTGTTCCAGCGCAGTAAAATTTCCACGCCGTTGCACCGTTGAGTGCGAGTGTCCAGCTGTGGCTGGCAATAAAGCTCGAATTCACGTCTTTCCATGCCAACCATGATTTCACGCGTGAAACTCATCCTTCCGGCTGTCGCAAACCACGAAATGCCTGCCAATAACAAGCTCAGAATGAGTGCCAGCGGGGCCTGTGACGGAAGGTCATCCAGCGCGAGCGCTGTTGCGCCGGGCGTGGTCACGCTGATGCCGAACGGAAAAAGCTCAGACTGGCGAGTGACAACTTCTTCGCCGTCAGCCAGCTGTATCTGATCACTGATCCCCTGAGATTCGCTGTAGTAACGGTTTCCCACAGAGACAATGACCCGCTGGATCATCGGCTGTTGAGGCTCCAGTAAAAGGGAACTGACGAGATGAATATTAATCGTCAGCATGACCCCATCCTCGCCGTCAGCAGAGGCCGGATACCACTGAATCAGGATGGGCGAGCCTTTAAGCAGGGATTGGTCAATCGACAGCAACAATCTGGACTGAGCAGAAGGGAGTTCGGGCTGATTTTCCCGCAGAGCAACATCACGATCGCCGAAAACACTGGAGCAGTAAATCACGCCCGATTTCACCAACGCGATAGAACGCAATGTTTGTAATGCGGCGGCTTGTTTGCGCATGGGCAGGTGAACCGCTTCACAGCTTTGCCCCACCAGATTCACCAGCTCATGACGTTTCCCGGCAACGGGCATCAATACTTTGTCGAGGGTTTCCACGGCGTGGCGAGCGTAAGCGTCAATCCGTTGCTGATTTACGCTACGCTGCGAAATAAATCGCAGGCCAAAGGTCAGGAATAACGCCAGCAGCGCAACCAGCAAGCAAATCACAATTCGCTTGCGACGATATCCCATGATCAGGTTCTGAGCTGTTTGCATGACGCGCATCCGCACCGGTGAACACCGACCAGAATGTCAGCGTTAACAGAGCAAGTGTAGTGCTCTGTTGCTAAAAAAAGGGGAAAGGCATAAAAAATCGCCCATCTGGGGGAGATGGGCGAGGGGGATTAGTCACATTGCACTTTGATGGCCAGGCCGCCACGCGAGGTTTCGCGGTACTTGGCGTTCATGTCTTTGCCGGTCTCGTACATGGTTTCAATGACTTTATCGAGCGAAACACGCGGTTCGCTGGTACGACGCATCGCCATGCGAGCGGAGTTGATAGCCTTCACGGAGGCAATCGCATTACGCTCAATACAAGGCACCTGCACCTGCCCGGCAACCGGGTCGCAGGTGAGGCCGAGGTTGTGTTCCATCCCAATTTCTGCGGCCACACAAACCTGTTCAGGGCTTGCGCCCAGCAGTTCTGCAAGGCCAGCTGCGGCCATCGAACAGGCCACACCGACTTCTCCCTGACAGCCAACTTCCGCACCGGAAATAGAGGCGTTCATTTTGTACAGCGCGCCAATCGCACCGGATGCGAGGAAGTAGCGAATATAACTTTCTGGGCTCACCGGCTCGATAAAGTGGTTGTAGTATGCCAGCACCGCCGGAACGATACCGCACGCGCCATTGGTTGGCGCAGTGACCACACGGCCACCCGCGGCGTTTTCTTCGTTCACTGCGAGCGCAAACATGTTGACCCAGTCAACGACGGTCATCGGATCGCTGTTGGTTTTGTCCTGGCTAACCAGCATACGACGAAGAGCAGCCGCACGACGTGGGACACGCAATGGCCCCGGCAACACGCCTTCGGTATTCAAACCGCGATCGATACAGGCCTGCATGGTCTGCCAGACGTTAGCAAAATAGTCTTCAATCTCTTTTTTGCTGTGCAGCGCCAGTTCGTTCTGCATCACCATGCCGGAAAGTGACAGGCCGGTCTCTTTGCAGTAATCCAGCATCTCTTTGGCAGACTTAAACGGATACGGCACCTTCACGTCACCGCTGACGTCCTGACCAAAATGCTCTTCATCGACGATGAATCCGCCGCCGATGGAGTAATAGGTTTTGCTGTAAATGACTTTTTCACCCGCGAAAGCATGAATCGACATGCCGTTTTCATGCAGAGAGAGGTTGTCACTGCGAAAACGCATGCCGTCATCCTGCGGGAAATCCACCTCGCGACGGCCCTGCGCCAGCAGCAGACGCCCACGAGATTCCACATCACGGATAAACGCCGGGATGGCGTCGATATCGACGGTATCAGGCATGTTGCCTGCCAGACCCATAATAATGGCGATATCGGTATGGTGGCCTTTGCCGGTCAATGACAGTGAACCATAAACGTCAACCGCCACGCGGGTAACGTCATCGATCATTCCCTTTTCGACCAGGTCATCGACGAACTGTTTACCGGCCTTCATCGGGCCTACAGTGTGGGAAGATGAGGGGCCAATCCCCACCTTGAACATGTCGAATATACTAATCACGCTAACACTCCTGACAGGGTTACCGGAAAGCTCCGATAACGATGTAATAACTGCGCATAGTGTAAGAGGGAACCGGTAACGCAGCTTAACTATTCACATGAATTAAACTAATGCTTCACCTTGAATTTACTAATAGCGTAAAGCGGATCACATTAGCCCTATACCACAGTATAGTTAGGGTTTAAGACCTACTTGTAGCGCCAGCTCACGAATAATGCCTGCGGTCATTCCCCAGACAAAATAATGCTGATACCACGAGAGCCATACGCGGTGTGAATTGCCGCGGCGATGGATATCCAGCGGGTGATAGCGCCCAAGGCGCAGTGCTTCGGCGAGCGGCATTTCGAAGACCGCAGCGACTTCATCTTCGCTTGCATGATAATGAAGGTCAGGGGGGATGATGCCCACGACAGGCGTGACCTGAAAACCTGTCACACTATCCACGGGGGGCAGCACGCCCAGGATTTCAACCGAAGAGGGCGGAATGGCCACTTCTTCCTGCGCTTCACGCAGTGCCGCGGCTATCAGCGACGCATCGCTGCTGTCGACTGCGCCACCGGGAAAAGCGACTTGCCCGGCATGTTTGCGCAGGTGAGAAGAGCGTTTGGTTAACAGCAGGCCCGGTTCTTCCCGGCGCACGATGGGGATCAGCACCGCCGCTTTTCTTTGATTCAGCGAGGCCCGGGTCGCTTGTGGGCGCAAAAGCTGAAAGCGGGAAATAAACTCATCAAGTTTCAGGTCCGGGTGCGGCATGCGTTAAGACTCCAGTTGTCGCAGGATACGGTTAACTTTATCAAAGGTTTCCTGATATTCCGCTTGCTCTTCACTGTCGGCGACGATACCGCCCCCGGCAGAGCAAGAGAGCTTACCCTGCGTTGCCGTCAGTGTGCGGATAGTAATGCTGGTGTCCATTGTGCCGCAAAAACTGAGATAGCCGATGCTGCCACACCACGCATTACGGCGATGTGGCTCCAGTTCATCAATGATTTCCATCGCCCTGACTTTAGGCGCGCCGGTTATCGACCCGCCAGGAAACGCTGCGCGCAGCAGATCGGTGGCGTGCAGGTTATCAGGCAATTCAGCAGTTATTGTACTCACCAGATGATGCACCGCCGGGAAAGGCTCAACGACAAACAATTCGGGGACACGAACGCTACCGGGCACGGCAACGCGACCAATATCATTGCGCATCAAATCAACAATCATCAGATTTTCAGCCCGGTCTTTTGGTGAAAGCCGGAGCTTTTCTGCCTGTTGCGCATCGGCGACCGGGTCGGACAGACGCGGCAGCGTGCCTTTAATTGGGCGAGTCTGGATATGGCCCGCCCCAAGCTGAATAAAACGCTCAGGCGAAAGACTCAAAATGGCGCTTTCTGGCAAACGGAGAAACGCACTGAAAGGCGCGCGGTTTGAAGCGTTCAGGTGCTTAAATGCCTGCCATTCGTCGCCGCGATAATCGGCCTGAAAACGCTGAGCAAGATTGACCTGATAACAGTCGCCGCTTTGCAGATACGCCTGAATCTGACGAAACTTTTCACCATAGGTTTCGCGCGTCATGTTGGATTGCCAGGCGGAAGTCAGCTCGAAATCGGTGGTCTTAGCGTTTGAACCGCTTTCTAGCCAGGCGAGGCGCTGTTTCGGATCGTCATAGCTCAGTAACGACACGACTTCGCGGTGATGGTCAACAATCAACGCCCAGCGGTAAATCCCGACGGCCATATCTGGCGTATCAATATCGGCCTTTGCATGTTCCGGCAGGGATTCGAAACGACGGCCAAGATCATAACCGAACAAACCCAGTGCGCCGCCCTGGAAGGGAAAATCTGCATTTGTTTGCGGGTTAATCTGATGCTTTCTGAGGGCCTGTTTCAGTAACAACAACGGATCATCGGCAGATTCACAAATATGACCATCTTCTTCAATGCGTGTGATCTTCCCGCAAGTTTGCAACGTCGCGACGGGATCGGCGACCAGGATATCAAAACGGTTGTGAGCATGGTCTGCGTGCCCGGAGTGCAGCAGCATTGCCCAGGGCAGGGAAGAAAGCGGGGAAAAATAGTGTTCAGCGGCATCCGCGCGCCAGGGAAGCGTAATGACTGCAGGGGACAACATCGACCTCAATCCATCTGCGCCACCTGCTGGCTATGTGGCAGGCGGCATGAAATAATAAACGCCAACAATGTAGCAGGAGTTCACCATGTTTGCAGGTTTACCTTCACTGAGTCATGAGCAACAACAACAAGCCGTCGAGCGCATTCAGGAATTGATGACACAGGGAATGAGTAGCGGGGAAGCAATCCAACTGGTGGCGAAAGAAATACGCGCCAGTCATACCGGCGAACAGATAGTGGCTCGCTTCGAGGATGAGGACGAAGACGAAGACGAGTAATGCTTTCTTGCCTGGCGGCGCTTTGCTGGCACAGGCCTACTCTTCACCCTTTGCGGGTTAAGTAGGCCGGGTAAACGTAGTGCCACCCGGCGAAGGGGCTAATCAGGCAGCAGCAACAATCTTAATCTCAACTTTGTACTGCGGTTTCATCAACCCGGCCTGCACGGTGCAACGCACCGGCGCATGACCGGCCACCACCCACGCATCCCACGCTTTATTCATTGCAGCAAAATCTGCTTTATCGGCAAGAAAAATGGTCGCGTCGAGAATGCGAGATTTATCGCTACCCTGTTTTTCCAGGATTTTATCAATCTGCGCCAGGGTATTGGCGGTTTGTTCAAAGGCATCCGCATCCAGGTTTTCCGGTACGCCGGTGTAGTAAATTGTCTGGTTATGGATCACAACATCAGACCAGCGGGCTTCTGCATCAATACGAACAATCGTCATTTCAGTGTCCTCTTAAGCTTCCATTTAAACGCGGCAAGAGTGCCACAATGTGGCGGCTGCGTCACCCATTTGAAGGGCTTGCCTTATTGTACCGAGCTTAATATTTCTGCTTGCGTACGGTCAGTTTATCGGTGACGAAGCGCTTCAGATTGCGTAGCGTCAGGAGCCTTAACAACGTCCGGGTCGACATTTTTTTATGCCGAATGGCGTAGAATGTGAATAGCTGGTACTTGCGGCTGGATTTATCAAAGTGAGCTTTATGCTTTCTGTAAAAATCCAGGTAGCCCGAAAATTTTTTCCTTGATTGAGTGATCCTGACTTCGCCATGGTTAACATACAGAATTTGCGTACAGGCCTTCACTTTGTAGGGTGGGCCATATTCAAGACTCAGTCGGTAAAACGCGTCGTAGTCTTGTGCTGCTGATAAATTCACATCAAAAAGAATATGGCGCAGCCTTTGTGTGAGCGTGAAAATTTGGTTGCCAACAATATTGCGCTTACAGAAGAGTTTTGGCGTAAAGGCAGGTTTCGGATAGAGACGTAATTCTTCAATGCTGGTGTAATTTTTATTTTCACAAACATAATCATCTGCATAGAGAAATGAAAAATTCGCCAACAAATGCTGATGCTGCATAAAAGCGGTCAATCGGTTTGGCAGCCACTCATCGTCATCATCAATCCCTGCGATGTACTTGCCTTGGGCTTGCTCAATGGCCTGGTTTCGGACACCACAGGCACCTGATGAGAAATCATTGAAAATATAACGAACCCTTGAATCAGCAAGGTCCTCTATAAAAGCCAGCAATGTACTGTTGTCTGGCGAATTATCGTCGATAACGATCAACTCCCAATGAGGGTAGTCTTGCTTTAACACTGACTGAATTGCACGAATCGCGAGCGCTTCACGGTTCCATGTGGGCATATAGATCGAGACCGTACGCTCAGGGCTGGCAGGTCCATCGGCATCCTCAAGGCTAAAGGTATCCTTGAATGTTGCCGCTTCAATGTTGCTTCCTGTCAGACAGAGTCCGGTGATATCTGTATTGTGAAACTCACATCCAGAGATATCGCAAAAACTGAGATTAACGGCGCTCAGGGAAGTGGATGAAAACGTACAACCAGACAAATTGCTGTGCGACAGATCAGCACCTGACAGATCCACAAACTCAAAGCAGAGTGAACTGAGGTCAGAGAAGCGAAGGTCTGCGCCCTGTAAATTCAGATAGTCGAATGTACCTTTTTTAAATTTTTCATGCTGCATTTGCAGTTGTTTTAATAATCTTTTCTTTGTGCAACCTGGCATGTGCGTATTCACCCTATAAATGAAACTCATCTTCTAACGATGGGAGGGAAGACGAAGTATTGAAAGTATGCCCTGCTTGACTCAATGGCATGTCGCCCTGACGTGATATAAATGAAACAACCTGACAGGAATCTAACCGGTGCCTGGATGATACTGTGTTGAACGGAAAAATTAACGCCGGCATTATAGAAAAAGTATTTTTAGGAATTTCATTAGCGTGATTGTTTGTTTTCGGTAAATGGAATTGCTCGGAAAGTTAATTCTGTGAGGGGCTCACTTTTTTTTATTTTTGTTTGATTCAGAGAATCAGGTTAATCGTTTTATAAAGTATGAGGTGCACCTGATTAACCTGTGCGCCTCAACGCACTTTGGCTGGCACATCTCCCCCTGCACTGACATAATCACTGTCCAGATTTACAGGGGGCAGTGTGACGGACGATTTTGCAACAGACGGGCAGCTCGCGAAAGCGATCCCCGGATTCAAACCCCGCGAACCGCAGCGGCAGATGGCTGAGGCGGTGACGCACGCCATCAATGAAACGCGCCCGCTGGTGGTTGAAGCGGGCACCGGCACAGGCAAAACCTACGCTTACCTTGCCCCTGCGCTGCGCGCCAATAAAAAAGTCATTATTTCTACGGGCTCTAAAGCGTTGCAGGATCAGCTTTACAGCCGCGATTTGCCTACAGTGGCAAAGGCTCTGGACTTTAAAGGCCGAGTCGCGTTGTTAAAAGGGCGCTCGAACTATCTGTGTCTGGAGCGCCTTGAGCAACAGGCGTTGGCCGGTGGCGATTTACCGGTTCAGACGCTGAGTGACGTCATTCTTCTGCGCAGTTGGTCAAATCAGACGGTGGATGGCGACATCAGCACCTGCGTTAGCGTCGCTGAAGATTCACAGGCCTGGCCGCTGGTCACCAGTACTAATGACAACTGCCTTGGCAGTGACTGCCCGCTTTACAAAGACTGTTTTGTGGTGAAAGCGCGTAAAAAAGCGATGGATGCTGACGTGGTGGTGGTGAACCATCACCTGTTCCTGGCGGATATGGTGGTGAAAGAGAGCGGCTTTGCGGAGTTGATCCCCGAGGCGGAAGTGATGATTTTCGATGAAGCCCATCAACTTCCTGATATTGCCAGCCAGTATTTCGGCCAGTCGCTTTCCAGCCGCCAGCTTCTGGATATGGCAAAAGACATCACCATTGCCTATCGCACGGAACTGAAAGACACCCAGCAGCTCCAGAAATGTTCGGATCGTCTGGCGCAAGCGACGCAGGATTTTCGTCTGCAGCTTGGTGAACCCGGCTATCGGGGCAATTTACGTGAGCTGCTGGCTGACAGCGGCATTCAGCGTGCTTTGCTGCTGCTCGATGATGCGCTCGAACTCTGTTATGACGTGGCGAAACTCTCGCTTGGTCGCTCCGCCTTGCTGGATGCGGCATTTGAACGCGCCACGCTTTATCGCGCACGACTCAAACGTTTAAAAGAGATCAACCAGCCTGGTTTCAGCTACTGGTACGAATGTACTTCCCGGCATTTCACGCTGGCGTTAACGCCGCTGACGGTAGCCGACAAATTTAAAGAAGTGATGGCACAAAAAGAGGGGAGCTGGATTTTCACCTCTGCGACGCTGTCGGTAAATGACGATTTGCATCACTTCACCGCTCGCCTGGGCATTGACGACGCGCAATCGTTATTGCTGCCCAGCCCCTTCGACTACGCGACGCAAGCCTTGCTGTGCGTACCGCGAAACTTGCCGTCACCGAACCAGCCCGGTGGCGCTAAGCAATTGGCCACCATGCTGCGCCCAATGATTGAAGCGAACAATGGCCGCTGCTTTATGCTTTGCACCTCGCACGCCATGATGCGCGAGCTGGCAGAGCATTTCCGTGCGATGCTGGATTTGCCGGTTTTATTGCAGGGCGAAACCAGCAAAGGCCAGTTGCTTCAACAATTTGTGAGTGCGGGCAACGCGCTACTGGTAGCGACCAGCAGCTTCTGGGAAGGGGTGGATGTGCGCGGCGATACGCTTTCGTTAGTGATAATCGATAAGCTGCCGTTCACCTCTCCGGAAGATCCGTTGCTGAAAGCGCGCATGGAAGATTGCCGTTTACGTGGCGGCGATCCTTTCGATGAAGTCCAGTTACCGGATGCGGTTATCACTCTGAAGCAAGGAGTCGGGCGTTTAATTCGTGATGTGGACGACCGTGGCGTGTTGGTGATTTGCGATAACCGCCTGGTGATGCGTCCTTACGGGGCTGTGTTCCTGTCGAGCTTACCGCCGACACCTCGAACCCGTGATATCAGCCGTGCCGTGCGCTTTCTTGCCGGGTTGTCACTAACGTAATTTGTGACGAACTGTGTTAAGATGCGCGCCTTTTTTATTGAACGCTACCTGCGAGAGCGCAACGTCCTATGCGAATTCTGGCTATTGATACCGCCACGGAGGCCTGTTCCGCGGCCCTGTGGAATGACGGTGCCATCCGTGCTCATTTCGAGCTTTGTCCACGCGAACACACCCAACGCATTCTGCCTTTGGTGCAGGATACTCTGACTGAAACCGGCATCATGCTCACCGAGCTTGATGCGCTGGCGTTTGGCCGTGGCCCGGGCAGTTTTACCGGGGTGCGCATCGGGATTGGGATTGCACAAGGCCTGGCGCTTGGGGCGAATCTGCCGATGATCGGCGTCTCAACGCTTGCCACCATGGCGCAGGGCGCGTTTCGCAAAACAGGCGCAACCCGTGTGCTGGCCGCGATTGACGCGCGCATGGGCGAAGTGTATTGGGCTGAATATCAGCGTGATGAGCAGGGTGTCTGGCAGGGCGAAGCGACTGAAGCGGTGCTCAAACCAGAAGCCGTTAATGCCCGTTTGAAGCAACTTAGCGGTGAGTGGGCTACTGTGGGAACGGGCTGGGCAGCGTGGCCGGATATGGCCGCTGACAGTGCGGTATCGCTGGTCGATGGCGACGTTTTATTACCCGCGGCAGAAGACATGTTGCCTCTGGCTGTACACCAGCTTTCTCTGGGCCACACTGTTGCCGTAGAACATGCCGAACCGGTTTATTTACGCAATGAAGTGGCGTGGAAGAAACTTCCTGGCCGGGAATGAATCTCAGTATATATCGCTGAGAATAAAGGAGTGGCACCATGGCGAGTCAAAAACAGGTTGTGCGTGGATTACTGGCTGGGCTGGTGATGGCAGCATTAAGTGGCTGTGTTTCCGTTCCCGATGAAATCAAAGGCACCAGCCCGACACCGCAGCAGGATCTGACCCGTGTAATGGCGGCCCCGCAGCTGTATGTCGGTCAGGAAGCGCGCTTTGGCGGGAAAGTCGTTAACGTGCTGAACCAGCAGGGCAAAACCCGGCTTGAAATTGCGACCGTCCCGTTGGATGAAGGGGCTCGACCAGCACTTGGCACACCATCCCCTGGGCGTGTTTACGCCGATGTAAATGGCTTCCTCGACCCTGTCGATTTCCGCAATCAGTTGGTCACCGTCGTGGGGCCGATTACCGGCACGCAAAAAGGGAAAATTGGCTCGGCGGAATATACCTACCTGGTCATGCAGGCCACAGGCTTTAAACGCTGGCGTATTACGCAGCAAGTCGTGATGCCGCCTCAGCCGATTGACCCGTACTGGGGTGGTGGCTGCTACCGCCATCGTTGTGGTTATCCTGGCTACGGTGGCTGGGGCTGGTACAACCCAGGCCCGGCACAGGTACAGACTATCGTAACCGAATAATAGATTGATTTTGTTAGCTTAAGTGACAGCGGCTGGTCCGCTGTTTCTTTTTGGTGGGATGGACTCCCGGACATAAGAAAAATAAATAGTGACGCGCTTCGCAACCTTAAATCCGATTAATTAATAAACTGGTACGATTAGTTAATATGTTGTTAATGGTTTGTTTATTAACAGGGGTTGTGATGACGACGAATTCTCATTTCAGAGGTGATGCATTGAAAAAGGTTTGGCTTAACCGTTACCCCGCTGATGTCCCGGCGGAGATCGATCCTGACCGTTATCAATCCCTGGTAGATTTGTTCGAACAGGCGACAACCCGTTTTGCTGACCAGCCCGCGTTTACCAACATGGGCGAGGTGATGACATTCCGTAAGCTCGAAGAGCGCAGCCGTGCGTTTGCCGCCTATCTGCAAGAAGGGCTTGGCCTGCAAAAAGGCGACCGTGTGGCGCTGATGATGCCGAACCTGCTGCAATATCCGGTGGCGCTGTTTGGCATTCTGCGAGCCGGCATGATTGTGGTAAACGTGAACCCACTTTACACACCGCGTGAGCTTGAGCATCAGCTCAACGACAGCGGAGCCAGCGCGATTGTGATTGTCTCCAACTTTGCCCACACGCTGGAAAAAGTGGTCGAGAAAACGCAGGTTCGCCACGTGATCCTGACGCGTATGGGCGACCAGCTCTCCACAGCCAAAGGCACACTGGTCAACTTTGTGGTGAAATATATCAAGCGTCTGGTGCCGAAATACCATCTGCCGGATGCCATCTCATTCCGTCGTGCTCTGCAACAGGGCTACCGGATGCAGTACGTCAAACCGGAGGTGGTCTCTGAAGATCTGGCATTCCTGCAATACACCGGCGGGACAACCGGCGTTGCCAAAGGCGCGATGCTGACGCACCGTAATATGCTGGCAAATCTCGCGCAGGTTCACGCCACTTACGGGCCGTTGTTCCATCCAGGTAAAGAACTGGTGGTGACCGCGCTGCCGCTCTATCACATCTTTGCGCTGACCATGAACTGCCTGCTGTTTATTGAACTGGGCGGACAAAACCTGCTGATCACCAACCCACGTGATATTCCGGGATTAGTGAAAGAACTGGCGAAATATCCGTTCACTGCCATTACGGGGGTGAACACTTTGTTCAATGCGCTGTTGAACAACAAAGAGTTCCAGCAGCTCGATTTCTCCACCATGCGCCTTTCTGCGGGTGGCGGCATGCCCGTTCAGCAAGTCGTGGCTGAACGTTGGGTAAAACTGACCGGGCGCTATTTGCTGGAAGGTTATGGCCTGACAGAGTGCGCACCGCTGGTCAGTGTGAACCCGCACGATATAGACTATCACAGCGGCAGTATTGGCCTGCCGGTGCCGTCCACGGAAGTGAAGCTGGTGGACGACGACAATAACGAAGTCGCGCCGGGTGAACCGGGTGAGCTGTGTGTCAAAGGCCCCCAGGTGATGTTGGGTTACTGGCAACGTCCGGACGCCACCGATGAAATCATCAAGAACGGCTGGCTGCATACCGGTGATATCGCGGTGATGGACGAAGAGGGCTTTATGCGCATCGTCGACCGTAAGAAGGACATGATCCTGGTATCGGGCTTTAACGTGTATCCGAACGAAATTGAAGACGTTGTGATGCAGCACTCAGGCGTGCAGGAAGTGGCGGCCGTTGGCGTGCCTTCTGGCAGCAGCGGCGAAGCGGTGAAGATCTTTGTGGTTAAGAAAGACGCCTCGCTGACCGAAGAAGCGCTGATTACGTTTTGTCGCCGCCAACTGACCGGCTACAAAGTGCCGAAGCTGGTTGAGTTCCGCGATGAGCTGCCGAAATCGAATGTTGGAAAGATTTTGCGACGAGAACTTCGTGACGAAGCCCGCGCTAAAGTGGACAATAAAGCCTGAGCTATACGTCAGTCGCCATCAGACGCCGGTTAAGCCGGCGTTTTTTATGGGCGCAAACCCTAGAGAAGACAAATTGAATTATCAGATGATCACCGAGGACGCTGCACTGCAGGCTGCTTGTGAAGCGGCGCGCGACGTCCCAGCTATTGCGCTGGACACCGAATTTGTTCGCACCCGTACGTATTATCCGCAGTTGGGCCTGATTCAGATGTTTGATGGCAATCAGGTGGTGTTGATTGACCCGCTGACCATCAACGACTGGCGTCCTTTTAAAGCGTTAATGCAGGACAAAAATGTCACCAAATATTTGCACGCGGGCAGCGAAGACCTTGAAGTTTTCCTGAATGCGTTTGGGGAATTGCCCGATCCGCTGATCGACACACAAGTTCTGGCTGCCTTCTGCGGTCGTCCAATGTCGTGGGGCTTTGCCGCAATGGTGGAAGAGTACACCGGCATTGCACTGGATAAGAGTGAATCCCGTACCGACTGGCTGGCGCGCCCACTGACAGAGCGTCAGTGCGATTACGCGGCGGCAGACGTCTGGTATCTACTGCCGATTGCCAAAAAGCTGATGGATGAAACTCACACCAGCGGCTGGTTGCCAGCGGCGCTCGATGAATGCCGTCTGATGATGCAGCGCCGCCAGGAAGTCGTCGACCCGTCTGATGCGTGGCGTGATATCACCAACGCTTCCCAGCTGCGCACGCGTCAGCTCGCCTGTCTCAAGTTGTTGGCGGACTGGCGTTTGCGCAAAGCACGTGAGCGTAATCTGGCGGTGAATTTCGTGGTTCGTGAAGAACACTTATGGAGAGTGGCGCGCTACATGCCGGGTTCTCTCGGTGAACTCGACAGCCTGGGCCTGTCAGGCAGCGAAATTCGTTTCCATGGCAAAACGTTGATAAGCCTGGTCGAAAAAGCACAAGCACTTCCGGAAGAAGCGCTGCCTGAACCACTGCTGAATCTGATGGACATGCCGAGCTACCGCAAAGTGTTTAAAGCCATTAAAGCCCTGATGCAGGAAGTCAGTACCGAGAAGGGCGTTAGCGTCGAGCTGATGGCCTCGCGTCGACAGATTAATCAGTTGCTGAACTGGCACTGGAAGCTGAAACCGCAGAGTTCGCTGCCAGAACTGGTGTCAGGCTGGCGAGGCGAATTGATGGCCGATCGCCTGAATGCGCTGTTGACTGAGTATCCGGGGTAAAAAATGCCGGGCGGCACTGCGTTTGCCCGGCCTACTTTGTAGCCCCGGTAAGCGTAGCGCCACCGGGGAATCGCAATAAAAAACCCCGGATGTCCGGGGTTTTTTCACATCAGGATTTCGACTCTTCCGCTTCGGGAAGCGTAACGTTGAGTTCGAGAATCGAGATATCGCCATCTTTCTGCTCTAACTGCACGGTGACCATTTCCGGGTCAATCTGCACGTATTTGCAAATCACCTCAAGAATGTCTTTCCTGAGCTGCGGCAGGTAATGCGGCTCGGCGTCACTGCGACGGCGTTCCGCGACGATAATCTGTAAACGTTCTTTCGCGATGTTGGCGGTGTTCTTTTTTCGTGAGAGAAAAAAGTCGAGTAATGCCATAACTTATCCTCCGAACAGGCGTTTGAGGAAACCTTTCTTCTCTTCTTCGATGAAGCGGAAAGGACGTTCTTCTCCCAGCAGACGATCTACCGTATCGGCGTAGGCTTTGCCTGCGTCCGCTTCGGTATCCAGAATAACCGGCTCACCCTGGTTAGAGGCACGAAGGACTGACTGATCTTCCGGGATCACGCCAACCAGTTTAATGCGCAGAATTTCCAGCACATCTTCCATGCTCAACATGTCGCCTTTGCTTACGCGGCCCGGGTTGTAACGGGTCAGCAGGAGATGTTCTTTAATCGGGTCTTCGCCTTTTTCGGCACGACGGGATTTGGACGCCAGAATGCCGAGGATACGGTCGGAGTCACGTACGGAAGAGACTTCCGGGTTGGTGGTGATCACCGCTTCATCGGCGAAATAGAGCGCCATCAGCGCACCGGTTTCGATACCGGCCGGGGAATCACAGACGATGAAGTCAAACTCCATCTTCTTCAGCTCTTCCAGCACTTTTTCAACGCCTTCATAGGTCAGCGCGTCTTTATCGCGAGTCTGCGAAGCCGGGAGAATGTAGAGGTTTTCGGTACGCTTATCTTTAATCAGCGCCTGATTCAGTGTCGCATCACCCTGAATGACGTTAACGAAGTCATACACGACGCGACGTTCGCAACCCATGATCAAATCAAGGTTACGCAGACCGATATCAAAATCGATAACGACAGTTTTCTTTCCCTTCTGGGCCAAACCAGTAGCGATGGCCGCGCTGGAGGTGGTCTTGCCAACGCCCCCTTTACCCGAAGTCACAACAATAATGCGTGCCATAGAAATTCCTTGTTAAAAAGGGATTAGTTTAACGGTTCAATTGTCAGAGCGGCGGCGTCCAGACGCAGACGGACCGCTTTGCCATAATAATCGGCCGGGATATTGTCACTCAGCCAGTAAACCCCTGCGATGGACATCAGTTCTGCCGCAAGGTGGGTACAAAATATTTGTGCTTCTTTGTCGCCACTGGCACCGGCCAGTGCGCGTCCCCGCATCATGCCATAGATGTGAATATTGCCGTCGGCGATCAGTTCTGCGCCTGCGCTGACGTGGCTTGTCACAATCAGATCACAGTTTGGTGCATAAATGCGCTGACCGGAACGAACCGGTGTATCAATCAATCTCGTTTTTGTGACAGGGGTAACAATTGGTGCTGGTGCTGGGGCTTCAACCGGTGCGGCACGGGTGATTTTTTCTTTCCCTTCAGTCAGTAAGGGAATACCCGCGCTGTCGATTTCTGCTTTTAATTGCGGATTTTTACACCCGCTAACGCCCATGATGCGCAAACCTGTTGCGGTAATGGCCTGCTGAAGCGGCTGCCATTTCGTGACATCAACCAGGCTGCTGATATTCACCACAACAGGGGCGTGGCGCAGGAAAGCGGGAGCCTGAGCGATTTTGTCTTCTAACGCCTGACGAATAACCTCGGGTTTTGCCTCGTGCAAATGAACCACGGATAACGTGAAGCTACTGCCTTTAAGTTCGATGGGCGTATTTGACATCCTGGCCTTACTCAATTTTCAATTTATCGCCCGCACCACTGCGGCGATATTCCGAAGACTACAGGGCATGTTATAGTCACAAATATAGAGAGGCAAGTAACCACAGTCTAATTCAGAGTAAAAGTCATGTTTTGTGTGATCTACAGAAGTCCTAAACGAGACCAAACCTACTTATATGTAGAAAAAAAAGACGATTTTTCCCGTGTGCCGGAAGAATTAATGGCGGGATTTGGTCAACCGCAGTTAGCGATGGTTTTGCCCCTGGACGGGCGTAAAAAATTGGTCAATGCCAGTCTGGAAAAGGTCAAAACAGCCCTGAAAGAACAGGGTTATTATCTGCAACTTCCGCCACCGCCGGAAAATTTACTCAAGATTCATCTCCAGGCTAGCGGAAAACAATAACGCAACGACAGGAGCAGGCATGTATCAACATCATAACTGGCAGGGCGCGCTACTGGATTACCCGGTCAGTAAAGTGGTTTGTGTGGGCAGCAATTACGCGAAGCATATTCAGGAAATGGGCAGTGCCACGCCGGAAGAGCCGGTGCTGTTTATTAAACCTGAAACGGCGCTGTGTGATATTCGTCAGCCGTTAGTGCTGCCGGAAGGTCTGGGCTCTGTGCATCACGAAGTCGAACTGGCGATTCTGATTGGCGGAACGTTACGCCAGGCAACAGAAGAGCACGTGATGAAGGCCATCGCAGGTTTTGGTGTCGCGTTGGATCTCACCTTGCGTGATATTCAGGGCAAGATGAAGAAAGCGGGTCAGCCGTGGGAAAAAGCGAAAGGCTTTGATTACTCCTGTCCGATTTCGGGCTTTATTCCTGCGAGTGAGTTTAAAGGCGATCCGCAAAATACCCCGCTCGGGCTGAAAATTAACGGCGAAGTTCGCCAGCAGGGCAGCACGGCTGACATGATCCACAAGATTGTGCCGCTGATTGCCTACATGAGCCGCTTCTTCACCCTGAAAAGTGGCGATGTGATCCTCACCGGGACCCCGGAAGGGGTGGGGCCGCTGAACAGCGGTGATGAGCTTGAAGTGACGTTCAACGGCAACTCGCTAACCACCCGAGTGCTGTAATGCTCCCTTGCCGCCCATCAGGGGCGGCAAAACTTGCATCCGCATGCCAGACTGGTTATAAGGTGCACCCTGGTTTTCAATGGCGGACATTCCTATGAGCAACATCCCTTTCTGGCAAAGCAAAACGCTGGAGCAAATGACCGACGCAGAGTGGGAATCTTTGTGTGACGGCTGCGGCCAGTGCTGCCTGCACAAGCTGATGGATGAAGACAGTGATGAAATCTATTTCACCAACGTCGCCTGCCGCCAGTTGAACATCAAAACCTGCCAGTGTCGGAACTATGAGCGTCGCTTTGAGTATGAGCCGGACTGCATCAAGCTGACGCGTGATAACTTGCCGACGTTTGAATGGCTGCCGCAAACCTGCGCGTATCGCCTGCTGGCGGTAGGAAAACCGCTCCCAGCCTGGCACCCTTTGCTGACGGGGTCAAAAGCGGCAATGCATGGCGAACGTATTTCTGTGCGTAATATTGCAGTGAAAGAGTCTGATGTGGTGGACTGGGAAGATCACATCATGAATCACCCCGGCCGGGGCTAATTCGCAGAATCTAAAAAAATGCCACCCGCACTCGCCGGTGGCATTTTTGTTTAGGGGAAACAATCAGAACAGGACGGAGTAATTCAGACCAAAGGTGCGTCCGCGGCCTTTATAGGTATATAAACCCGGTGCGCCATAAGTTGGGCTGTAAAGCCCCGGAGCACGCTGACCCCAGACTGTGGTGTAGTCTTCATCCAGCAAGTTTTCGACGCTAAAGCTGACTTTGCCCACCGGCAGGGTGTAGCTGCCGAGGAAATCCACCGTGTTATAGCCATCGATTTTTTTGCCGTCTGCATCAGAGACGTCGAATGTTTGCGTGCTTTGCAGACGTAAACCCCAGTCACCCGGCGCCCAGTTCACCCACGCGCTAACTTTAGACGGGCTGGCGCTGTCGACCGTCAGCTTCTGCCATTTGCCGTTTTCACGGGTCTCAGACTTGATGGCATTGAAGTTCGACCCGAGGCTCCAGTCGCTTGCTGTAAAGAAGTAATCGACCTGGCCTTCCACGCCGTAGATACGACGTTTGTCGTCCTCAAGCGTGATGGTCATATCTGTTTTATTGATGTTGATGGTCTTATCCGACAGCGAATAGTAAGCCGCGATTTGCGTGCGCAGGTTATCGCCCGTCAGACGCCAGCCAAGCTCATACGCATTGACCTTAATCCCATCAAGGGTGGAGTCATTCACGTTGACACTGTTGTTCAACTGATAATGGCCATTCACCAGGCTGTAGTTGCCCGACCCGTAATATTTTGCGAGATCAGGAATTTCGAAACCTTGTGAGAAGTTAAACCAAAGCTGCTGGCGCTCAGTGAGA
Source organism: Scandinavium sp. NPDC088450 (assembly GCF_044900545.1). NCBI lineage: Bacteria > Pseudomonadati > Pseudomonadota > Gammaproteobacteria > Enterobacterales > Enterobacteriaceae > Scandinavium > Scandinavium sp. NPDC088450. The sequence continues at coordinate 60,059 of NZ_JBJDNI010000003.1, forward strand.
TGCCCAAGGATACCGGCGTTGAACAGGAAGTTGTTGTAGTCGGTTTTCCCACCCGGCACGGCATCAGCCGAGGTCGCTTTACCCGTGGCGATGGCTTGCTGTTGCGCGTAGCCGACAAAATCATCAACTTTGTTTTCGGTGTACTGGTAACGCACGCCGCCGGAAAGGGTGATGGCATCAATGTCATAGCTCGCCTGCAGGAAGGGCCCAAGATTGGTGATGCTATACCCCGGATAACGGCCGACGTTATAAGCATTGTCCAGCGTCATGCCGCCGCTGGCTGCTGCTGTGGATAAATCGAAGAATTGTTGGTTGGCATTGAAGGTTTCATGATCGACATCGACGCCCCACGTCAGCATCAGATCATCCACCGGCTTGCTGTTGAGCGTGAGCTTGCCGCCGTAAAAATCTGTCTTCTGCTGCGAAGCGCCAATGCTGGTGACTTTGCCTTTGCTCAGGGTAGGGAAGGGGTAATAAGTCAGGCTCTCGTCGCGGTAATAAATCTGCGCCACCAGCTCCTGGCCCCACACGTCGGTATTGGAATACTGGAGGTTGATCAGATGGCGTTCGGTTCCCGGCAGACGGTCAGAATCGAGGTTGTCTTTATTGTAAGCCTGAGCATCACGGGTGACCGCAGAAAAGTTGTCGCCAAGGAACAGGCCATGTTTGCCGTCTGACTGACTTTTGAAATATTGCGTCGTGAGCTGAAGCTGCTGGTGGTCATCAATGTTGATTGTCCCGGTGCCCATCACGTCCAGGCGGTCGGAATACTGTAAGCCGGTTTGGGTATTGTCGATGATGACTTCATCACCGTTGCCGTCATACCAGCCGCCGTAACGCTGGTACGACACTGACAAACGGCCGGAGGCATTGTCATTGCCACCGCTGATTGCCGCCGCCACGTTTTCATCATGATCGTTATGGCTATTGAACCCGCTTTTAGCGCCAGTCTGGAATTCTACTTCTCTGTCAGGCTGGCCTTTTTTCGTCACGATGTTGATCAGGCCGCCGGTGCTACCGCCGCCGTAGAGCGAAGTGGCACCGGAAATGACTTCAATATGCGCGATGTTAAACGGATCGATAGAATCAAGCTGGCGACTGTCGCTGCGTGAGGAGTTCAGGCGCACGCCATCAACCATCACCATCATTGAACGTCCGCGTAGATTCATGCCGTAGTTGGTGCGCCCCTGGCTGCTGACGTCCATGCCTGGGATCAGCTGAGCCAGCACATCTTTCAGCTCTTTACCGCCCTGAACCTGCTGTTCAATTTCAGCCTGTTCAATCACCCAGGTGGTTTGTGCCATCTCGGCGACGGTGTGGTTGGCACGGCTGGCAGAGACGACCAGCGTATCTTCTTTGTTATCTTCCGCCATGGCCGAGGCGGAAAGCATGGCAAGCAAGCACGGGTTTAACACCCAAAGGCAGGAGCGCTTCATCGTTATGGATCCCCAAAAGTATGACAAGGTGTGTTTAGATATTGATAATAGTTATCGTTATGATATTCATTATTGATAACTTGACAACCTGTTTTGTCACATTTGGTTTCATTATCTCCATGATTTACCCACAGTTTGTGACGGTATTGGCTTGATGAAGGCATAAAAAAACGCGCCCGGAGGCGCGCTTTGATGGAGGAGCAAACATTAAAAAAGGCAACCGGGGTTGCCTTTTTGCTGGTTATTAGCGACCAAACAGGTCACGTTTCTTCGGTTTGAAAGGCTGGGCAATCAGCACCAGCAGCGCGACAATCAGGAATGCCGCGAAGATACCAACCAGCCACTGTGGCATTTCAAGACTCAGAAATTCCCACTGACGCACGGAGCAGTCACCGCTGGCCACGAAGACCTGAGGCAGCCATTTATCCAAAGGCAGCCACGTCGGGAAGCGGGCCGCAAAGTCGCAGGTCTGGAACGGAGAAGGGTGAAGCTGGATCATGGTGTGTTCCCATGCCAGCTGAAGCCCGCGAATCGCGCTGTAAATCCAGATAGCAATGGCGGCAAAACGTAACGGCGATTTTGGTGCGATGGCACCCACAATGCCTGCCCCCATCACACCGAACAGCGCGCAACGCTCGTAGATGCAAAGGACGCAAGGTTTCAGCAGCATCACGTGCTGGAACCACAGCGCCACCATCTCCAACGCAAAAGCGGTCAACGCTAATAACAACCATGCTCCGCGACCGCGCGAGCACTGGTTTAAAAATCGCAACATAATCATTTCCCTGGAACGTGCTAAGACACCGCAGTGTAAACGAAAACATTTACCGCGCCACTATGCCGACCGAAATTATTGCGTAAAAGGGTGTGAAACGCCCGGGAAAATGCCCGGGCGTCAATCAGAGCAGGCTTAATGTAGCGGCAATGGGGTGCTGCTGATAAGGCCTGTGGCCGTCAGCCATTCGGTGTAAGGGATGAGTGTGAGCTCTACACACAGTAACCCGACTAGCGTCAGAACGACGGTATAAGGCAGAGCCATCCACACCATTCTTCCATAGGAAAGGCGAATGAGTGGCGCCAGCGCTGACGTCAGCAGGAACAGGAAGGCGGCCTGGCCGTTCGGGGTGGCAACCGAAGGCAGGTTGGTGCCGGTATTAATGGCGACCGCCAGCATCTCGAACTGTGGCAGGGTAATCGCGCCATGTTCAAGCGCAGTTTTGGCTTCATTGATGTAAACCGTCCCCACAAACACGTTATCGGAAATGGAGGAGAGTAACCCGTTGAACAGATAGAACAGCGACAGCTGAGCGTGCGGAGAAGCTTGCAGCACGAACTCGATAATCGGGGCAAACAGGTGCTGATCGATAATGACCGCCACCACCGCGAAAAACACGGTAAGCAGGGCGGTAAAAGGCAACGCTTCGGTAAAGGCTTTACCAATGGCATGTTCATCCGTCACACCGGTCAGAGACGTCGCCAGAATGATCACCGTCAGACCAATTAAGCCGACTTCGGCAAGATGCAACGCAAGCGCCACCACCAACCAGACACCAATAATGCCCTGAACAACCAGCTTCACTGTTTCCTGGCGCGTACGCTGTTCACGGCTGCGGGTATCATAATCCTTCAGAACTTCACGGACGCTCTCCGGTAACTGCTCGCCGTACCCAAACCATTTGAATTTCTCGACCAACAGGCAGGTCAGCAAGCCGCAGACGAAGACGGGCAAGGTAACAGGCAGCATGCGCAAGAAGAACTCACCAAAATGCCAACCCGCCGTTTTGGCAATGATCAGATTCTGAGGTTCGCCCACCATGGTCATCACGCCGCCCAGTGCGGTCCCGACACCAGCGTGCATCATCAGGCTGCGCAAGAAACCTCGGAATTGCTCGAGAACCTCGCGATTGTGGATCTCAATATGGCTGTCATCGAGCATGTCATTATCGTTAGGGCGAGAGGAAGCGACACGGTGGTAAATGCCATAAAAGCCCACGGCGACGCTGATAATCACCGCCACAACGGTCAAAGCATCAAGGAAAGCGGACAAAAACGCGGCGGCAAGACAAAAAGCGAGCGAAAGGATTTGTTTGCTGCGAATGGTTAACAGCAGGCGCGTGAAAATGAACAGCAGAAGCTGCTTCATGAAATAGATGCCCGCGACCATAAACACCAGCAGCAACAGCACTTCCAGGTTTCCGGCAATCTCCTCGCGCACATGTTCCGCGCTGGTCATGCCAATCGCCACGGCTTCAATCGCCAGCAAACCGCCAGGCAGCAAGGGATAGCATTTCAGGGCCATCGCGAGGGTAAAGATAAACTCCGCCACCAGCAGCCATCCAGCGACGAACGGGTCAATAAAGAAGACAATCGGGTTGATTGCCAGGAAGATGAGAAGCGTGAGCTTGTACCAGTCAGGTGACTGACCCAGAAAATTGCGCCACAGCGCACGAGAAGTTGATATTTCCACGACAGAGTTCCGATCCCGTCAAAAGAATTCAGTTTCCTGAAAGAGAAGAGGAAGTATCGTGCCTGCGCGCGCGGGGATCAAGCGCAGCGGGTGTCTCAATTTTGAGAAAATGAAACGGCGATCCCGTTTAATTGCAGCACTGCGCTATCTGCACCTCATTGGCTCTGGTATGATGAGTGCCATATTTGCAACGCTGTGTAATGGAAATCTCACTATGGTCATTAAGGCGCAGAGCCCGGCGGGTTTCGCGGAAGAGTACATCATTGAAAGTATCTGGAATAACCGCTTTGCCCCTGGAACTATCCTGCCAGCAGAACGCGAACTTTCTGAACTGATCGGTGTAACACGCACAACGTTACGCGAAGTGTTGCAGCGACTGGCCCGCGACGGCTGGTTGACCATACAGCATGGCAAACCGACGAAGGTCAATAATTTCTGGGAAACGTCGGGCTTAAACATTCTCGAAACGCTGGCGCGTCTGGATCACGATCGCGTCCCACAGCTGATTGATAACTTGCTGTCGGTGCGCACCAACATCGCCACCATCTTTATTCGTACCGCTTTCCGCCAGCATCCTGAAGATGCTCTGGCCGTGCTGGCGACGGCGCGTGAAGTGGAAGATCATGCGGATGCGTTCGCTGAACTCGATTACAGCATTTTCCGCGGCCTGGCGTTTGCGTCCGGTAACCCGATTTACGGTCTGATCCTCAACGGCATGAAAGGCCTGTATACCCGCATCGGTCGTCACTATTTTGCCAGCCCTGAAGCACGCAGCCTGGCGCTGGGCTTCTACCATCAGCTGGCGAAAGTGTGCGAGGAAGGTCTGCACGATCAGGTGTACGAAACCGTGCGTCGCTATGGTCATGAGTCTGGTCTTATCTGGCACAAAATGCAGAAAACGCTGCCTGGCGATTTGGCGATGCACAGCCGCTGATCTGGCCGACAAATTTCAGAGAGAAAAAAACCGGGTTTCCCCGGTTTTTTTATGCCTAAAGCAGATTCTGTCTCGGCGGGCAACGCTCCAGCAATTCCACGCTGCCATCGGCGTTTTGCTGCTCAAGCAACACGTCAAATCCCCACAGGCGATGCACATGCTTCAACACTTCCCGACGCCCCATATCCAGCGGCGCGCGGTTGTGCGGCACATAACGCAGCGTCAGCGAACGATCTCCGCGTAAATCCACATTCCAGACCTGAATGTTCGGCTCCAGGTTACTCAGGTTGTACTGGGAAGAGAGACGATTACGAATTTCACGGTAGCCTTCCTCGTTGTGGATCGCTGAGATCTCCAGGAAGTTGTTATGATCGTCATCGAGCACGGTAAACAGCCGGAAATCTCGCATCACTTTCGGTGACAGGAACTGGCTGATAAAGCTTTCATCTTTAAAATCCCGCATCGCGAAATGCAGTGTCTCGAGCCAGTCAGAGCCCGCAATGTCCGGGAACCAGTACCTGTCTTCTTCGGTGGGCGACTGACAAATGCGTTTGATGTCCTGGAACATGGCAAAGCCCAGCGCATACGGGTTGATGCCGCTGTACCAGGGGCTGTTGTACGGCGGCTGGAACACCACGTTGGTATGGCTGTGCAGGAACTCCAGCATAAAGCGCTCAGTCACTTTTCCTTCGTCATACAGGTGATTCAAAATGGTGTAGTGCCAGAATGTCGCCCAGCCTTCGTTCATCACCTGAGTCTGCTTCTGCGGATAAAAATACTGGCTGACTTTGCGCACGATACGCAGGATCTCACGCTGCCAGGACTCCAGCAGCGGCGCGTTTTTCTCCATAAAGTAGAGAATGTTTTCCTGCGGTTCGGAAGGGTAGCGCCGCGCTTCGGCGACAATTTTCTCTTCCTCTTTCTTCGGCAGAGTACGCCACAGGGTATTCACCTGACTTTGCAGATATTCTTCACGGCTTTTTTGCCGGGCTTTCTCCTCCTGCAAGGAGATTTTCTGCGGGCGTTTGTAGCGGTCAACGCCGTAGTTCATCAGCGCATGACATGAGTCGAGCAACTTCTCGACCTCATCCACGCCATAGCGTTCTTCGCACTCGGTAATGTATTTGCGGGCGAAAATCAGGTAATCGACAATCGAGCTGGCATCGGTCCAGCTGCGGAACAGGTAGTTATTCTTGAAGAAAGAGTTATGCCCGTAGCAGGCGTGCGCCATCACCAGCGCCTGCATGGTCATGGTGTTCTCTTCCATCAAATAGGCGATACACGGGTTGGAGTTAATGACGATTTCATACGCCAGCCCTTGCTGCCCGTGTTTGTAGAGCCGCTCCGTTTCGATGAATTTTTTGCCGAACGACCAGTGGGTATAGTTGATAGGCATCCCGACGCTGGAGTAAGCATCCATCATCTGTTCGGAGGTAATGACTTCGATTTGGTGAGGATAGGTGTCAAGACGGTACAGTTTTGCCACCCGATCGATTTCCGCCAGATAGGTGTCCAGCAGTTCGAAGGTCCAGTCGGGTCCATCGCTCAGACGTGTGGTGTCCTTATTCATGGAATCAATCGTAGCCATTAGCGCGCCCTCGTTGTTGATGGCCCTCTCTGTCTGGAGAGCCTCATATCAAGAATAGAACACTCAAAACGTAATGCGCGATCGGCAAAATATTTTCTTCGCGATTTCCCTGCGTCAACGGCGATGTTTTTCATGATTTGCAGAATTTTGTGCTGACGAATTCAGGGCGAGAGCAAAAGATCGCAAATCCTTGCATACCTTTATAGCGCGGCTGGGTGTGAGATAAGTCACCATAAATAAAGCGTATGTTGAATAATATTTTCAACTGGGTTATCAATTTGTAATCAGAAGATTGTTCTTTTACGTATCTGGAGTCGCTATGCGAATCGTCATCCTGGGAAGTGGAGTTGTGGGCGTGGCCAGCGCCTGGTATTTGCGCCAGGACGGGCATGAGGTCACGGTCATCGACAGGGAACCGGGGCCCGCGCTGGAAACCAGCGCGGCTAACGCCGGGCAGATCTCACCGGGCTACGCTGCTCCCTGGGCAGCACCAGGTGTGCCACTGAAAGCCATTAAATGGATGTTCCAGCGCCACGCGCCGCTGGCCATCAGCCTGGATGGCACCCAGTTCCAGTTGAAATGGATGTGGCAGATGCTGCGCAACTGCGACACTCGCCACTATATGGAAAATAAAGGCCGCATGGTGCGGCTCGCGGAATACAGCCGCGACTGCCTGAAAGCCTTGCGCGACACCACGGGCATTGAATACGAAGGTCGTCAGGGCGGCACCTTGCAGCTGTTCCGTACTGAACAACAGTATGAGAACGCCACCCGCGACATCGCCGTGTTACAGGATGCAGGCGTCCCTTATCAGCTGCTCGAAGCCAGCCGTCTGGCGGAAGTTGAACCCGCGCTGGCAGAGGTTGCCCACAAACTCACCGGCGGCCTGCGTCTGCCAAATGATGAAACTGGCGACTGTCAGTTATTCACGCAGCGTCTGGCGAAAATGGCGGAAGAGGCAGGAGTGGTGTTTCGCTTTAATACGCCAGTGGACCGTCTTCTGTCTGAGGGCGACCAGATTTACGGCGTGAAATGCGGCGATGAAATTATTAAAGCGGATGCTTATGTGATGGCGTTCGGCTCATATTCCACCGCGATGCTCAAAGGCATTCTCGATATTCCTGTCTACCCGTTGAAAGGCTACTCACTCACCATTCCGGTGAAAGAAGACAATGGTGCGCCGGTTTCAACTATCCTTGATGAAACTTACAAGATTGCGATCACTCGTTTCGACAATCGTATCCGCGTGGGTGGGATGGCTGAAATTGTCGGCTTTAACACCGAGTTGTTACAGCCACGTCGTGAAACGCTGGAGATGGTAGTACGCGATCTGTTCCCGCGCGGCGGTCACGTTGAGCAGGCGACATTCTGGACAGGTCTGCGTCCGATGACACCAGATGGCACGCCGGTTGTGGGTCGCACTCCCTTTAAAAATCTCTGGACCAACACCGGGCATGGTACGCTCGGCTGGACCATGGCTTGTGGTTCCGGCCAGCTGTTGAGTGACCTTATCTCGGGTCGCACACCGGCCATTCCTTACGATGATTTGAGCGCCGCCCGCTACCAGTCAGGCTTTACGCCGTCGCGCCCACAGCATTTGCACGGCGCGCACAACTAAGGAGCAGTTATGTCTCGTCCTGTTCTTGCCAGCCTTGATTTACAGGCGCTACGGCAGAACCTCTCCGTTGTTCGCCGTGCGGCACCGGATTCTCGCGTCTGGTCAGTGGTTAAGGCCAACGCCTATGGTCACGGTCTGGAGCGTATCTGGGGGGCATTGAACGATACTGATGGTTTCGCGATGCTCAACCTGGAAGAGGCCGTTCTGTTGCGAGAGCGCGGCTGGAAAGGCCCGATCCTGATGCTGGAAGGCTTTTTCCACGCTGAAGATTTACCGCTTTATGACCAGTACCGACTCACCACCACGGTGCACAGCAACTGGCAGCTTAAAGCACTGCAAAATGCGCGCCTGCAGGCTCCGCTGGATGTTTACGTGAAGGTGAACAGCGGCATGAACCGCCTTGGTTTCACGCCCGATAAAATCCATACCGTCTGGAAGCAGCTGCGTGGGATGAGCAACGTCAGCGACATGACGCTGATGTCGCATTTCGCTGATGCAGAAAATCCGGAAGGCATCACTGAAGCAATGGCGCAGATTGAACAAGCGGCAGAAGGGCTTGACTGCCCACGCTCGTTGTCTAACTCCGCCGCCACGCTCTGGCATCCTGAAGCGCATTTCGACTGGGTTCGCCCAGGTATTGTGCTTTATGGCGCGTCCCCGTCCGGGAAATGGCAGGATATCGCCAACAGTGGACTGAAACCGGTGATGACGCTCAGCAGTGAAATCATTGGCGTGCAAAACCTGAAACCGGGTGACACTGTCGGCTATGGTCGCTGTTACACCGCAACGCAGGAACAGCGCATCGGAATAGTGGCTTGCGGTTATGCTGATGGCTATCCGCGTATTGCGCCCGACGGCACGCCGGTGCTGGTGGACGGTGTTCGTACAGGCACAGTAGGGCGCGTCTCGATGGATATGCTGGCAGTCGATTTAACGCCATGCCCGCAGGCCGGTATTGGCACGCCAGTCGAGCTGTGGGGCAAAGAAATTAAAATCGATGATGTGGCAAGCCACTGTGGCACGGTGGGTTATGAATTGATGTGTGCTTTGGCACCGCGCGTGCCCGTGATTACGAGGTAAACAGCAAGGCCTTTTCCTGGGAAAAGGCCTTTAGTGTTTGCACCCTCGCCCCGTGGGAGAGGGCCGGGGAGAGGGCATCAGGCCGCAGAGGACAAGCCGCCACCCGGCAACTCACAAGAGCTAGACAGCTTCCTCTTCGGCGACACGGACACCCACCTTCAGCACTTCATTGTCTTCTTTCTCGGCCACCGTCCACACCATCCCGGCAAATTCAACCTGGTCGCCGACAACCGGGGCGGCGCCGAGCATGTGCTGCACGATTTCGCCCAGCGACTGTTGGTTATCGCGGAATTCTTCCCCGCCGTCGAGACCGTAAATCAGCGCCACATCGGCGAATTTGGCACTGGCTTCCAGAATAAAGTCACCAAAGAAGCGCTGGTCCAGGGCCACCGGCGGCGACTGGCTGAACAGTTTACCGAGCAGTGGTAAATCTCGCTCACGGCCGATGACGCACAGCACATCGCCTTCCTGTAACCGTGTGCTGCCCGTTGGGTGCAGCAGCACGTTATCGCGGAACAGCGCGGCGATACGCGTATCACGCGGCATATGCAGGTCACGCAGGGCAGCGCCCACGCACCATTTGTCGGCGCTTAGTTGGTAGACGAATTGTTCCCACGGGTTTTCCGGGTGAATATCCAGCCCCACGCGCGAGACAGGCCAACCGACTGGCGGGACGACAACTTTGGCTTTTTTCGCCGCCCAGGACAGCGACGTGCCCTGTAACAGCAAGGAAATCAGCACCACGAAGAAGGCGACGTTAAAGAACAGGCGCGCATTTTCAAGCCCGGCCATCATCGGGAAAACGGCAAGAATGATTGGCACAGCACCACGTAATCCAACCCAACTGATGAACACCCGTTCGCGCAGATTAAAACCACGGAAAGGCAGCAGGCCGATGAACACCGAAAGCGGGCGAGCAAAGAAAATCATACCTGCGGAAAGTAACAAGGCTGGAATGGCTATCGGCAGCAGGTCAGAAGGCGTTACCAGCAGGCCGAGCACAAGGAACATGCCGATTTGCGCCAGCCACGCCAGACCATCGAAGTTTTGCAGAATCGCATAACGGTTGCGAATTGGGCGGTTACCCAGCAGAAAACCGCACAGGTAAACGGCCAAAATTCCGCTGCCATCAAGCGTTGTGGTGACACCGAAAATCATGATCCCGCCACTCAGCGCCAGCAGAGGATAAAGCCCCGCAGGCAGTGAAATGCGGTTGATCATCTGCAACAGCAGGTAGCCGCCGCCGAGGCCAATCAGGATGCCCAAACCAAACTGCTGAATGATATGCACGGCAAACATCCAGTTCAGCCCGGCCTGATGCTGTTGGATCATCTCAATCAGGGTGATGGTCAGGAACACCGCCATCGGATCGTTACTGCCAGATTCAATTTCAAGCGTTGAGCCAACACGTTCGTTAAGCCCTTTGCCACCCAGCAGTGAAAACACCGCCGCGGCGTCAGTCGAGCCGACAATCGCGCCAATCAAAAGCCCCTCAATCAAATTCAGCTTGAACAGCCAGGCCGCCATCATGCCGGTCAACCCGGAGGTTATCAGCACGCCAACGGTCGCGAGCGAAAGTGCGGGTCCAAGCGCTACGCGAAACGAACTCGCCTGGGTGCGCATCCCGCCATCCAGCAGGATAACCGCCAGCGCGAGGTTACTGATCATGTAGGCGAAAGGGTAGTTATCAAACGGAATGCCGCCAATGCCGTCGATGCCGGCGAGCATGCCTATGGCGAGGAAAATGACCAGAATCGGGATGCCGAGTCGGGAGGAGAATGAGCTCAATAAAATGCTAAGGGTGACCAGCACCGAACCCAAAATAAACAGACTGATTATTGCTCCAGCATCCAACGTTCACGTACTCCCAGATTTCGCGCGGTTCGAAGAGCTAAAACGTTACCATATTCGTACGTGAAACGATGGATTTATCAGAGATATGAATAGTTTTTTTATTCAGCGATAACCGGATGCCCGCTCAGGGAGAGTGTGGTGGTGTCGCCGTTATGCACTAAACGGCCTTTTGCACCCAACGGCAGCGTCACGGTGCGTTGCTCATGGCCAAAATCCAGCCCGCTGAGCACCGGAATAGCCAGCCGTGACTGAAGATAATCGACCATCACGGGAATGTCGTAGCCATCGTCATACTCATTCGGCTCCGCACCGCTAAAGCTGCCCAGCACAATGGCGTTCTGGCGCGAAAGAATACCGGCATGGAAAAGTTGCAGCAGCATGCGCTCAACGCGGAACGGATGTTCGTTGATGTCTTCCACCACCAAAATGCCGTTTTCGATAGTGGGCAGCCACGGCGTGCCGATAAGTGACACCAACAACGCCAGGTTGCCGCCCCAGACGGTGCCTTCCGTTACGCATTCTGGCCCGTGTCCTGCCCATTCGATGGTGAACTCAGGATTCCGCAAGGCACGCCAGAAGTGATCGACGGTGAAATCGTTAAGCGTTTGTGCACCGAAATTCCCCGCAATCATTGGTCCGCTGAATGTAATCACCCCTTCGCAAAGCAATGCCATCTGAATGGCGGTGAAATCGCTGTGGCCGCAAATCAGTAACGGGTCCTGCTGCTGGCGAGCGGCAAGCGCAGGCCAGTCAATCTTATCGAGTAAGCGACTTACCCCGTAACCGCCGCGCACGGGCATCACTATCGTGTTGTTTCCGGTAAGGGTTGCCAGGGCGTTAATATCCTCTGCTCGCTCGGTCTCGGTGCCAGCAAAACGCTGCTGGCGACGGGTGACAACCTGCTGATTCAGCACCTGGTGACCTTGCGCTTCAAGACGCTGAATACCCAGAGCCGCGGCCTTCTGGTTAATGCAATAGCCCGATGGCGCGATCAGATGAAACAGATTCATGGCAATTCCTTGCAGAGAATGAAACGGTTATCATGCCGCCTGAATAACGCGTTGTCATTATGCGCGGCACATTTCCATCAGAAGGATAGATGCGTGAAATTAAGATGGTTTGCCATTTTGGCTGTTTTGCTTGCAGGCTGTAGCTCGAAACCGAAATACGATTACACTCAACCCCCTTACAACCCGACGGTACCTGTCCAGCGGGCGATGCAATGGATGCCCATCAGTCAAAAAGCTGGCGCGGCCTGGGGGCTTGATCCGAAATTCATCACCGCCATTATCGCCGTGGAATCTGGCGGTAATCCGAATGTCATCAGTAAATCCGGTGCGGTTGGCCTGATGCAGCTCAAACCTTCTACGGCCGGGCGCGAAGTTTATCGCTACATGGGCTGGAGCGGTGATCCTTCTGTCAGCGATTTAAAGAACCCTGAGCGCAATATTTCGATGGGATCGGCATACTTCAGCATTCTTGAGCACGGCGTGCTGGCAGGCATCAAAGACCCGGAAGTGATGCAGTACGCGTTGGTAACTTCTTACGTGAACGGCGCAGGCGCGTTGCTGAGAACCTTCTCTTCCGACCGCAAGAAGGCTATCTCAGAGATTAACGGCATGGATAAAGAAGAGTTCTTCGAGCACATCGTGAGGAACCATCCGTCGCCGCAGGCCCCTCGCTATATCTGGAAAGTGCAAAAGGCCATGGACGCGATTGATTAACGGACTTTATTGGCGCGTTCTCGCGCTTCACGCTCCAGCGAAAAGATAATGCGCTGGAGCGTGCGCTCGATAGCGGGGTTGACGTTAAGAAAGCGGAAACTCAGGCGCGGCGTGCTGATAGTCTCATTTTTGCTGTCCACCACCTTCCGTTCGCTCAGCGAAATCAGTTGAGCATCAAAATGAAATTTTCCCCACTCGCCCATATCCAGTTCCAGCTGTGGGATCATCAGACCATCTTTCAGCAACGCAGGTGGCGCTTCATCCATTAACGCCCCCATGCCGCCGAGTGACAAATCACACAGTCGGAAACGAATTTCGCTTTTATCTGGCAGCTTCGCTTTGCAGTAATAAACCGGGTGAAGCGGGGCGGCAATACGGAAAAACTCCCGGCGCTGAACAAACCACAGCGAAGGCGGCACCGGCATGGTGAATGCGGGAAGATCAAGGAACTGCCCGCTGTTGACCTTCGGCACCGTGAATTCGACTTTTGCCCCCTGAGTTTCAGCGGACAGGGTGATGTTTTCGGCACGAACCACGGCACGGTTTTCATATTCCTGGCTGCCGTAGTCAATGATCAGCGCCTGTGGGGAGATATCGAGAATGCGGCTGATAAACTGGTTTGTGCCCCACGACACGCGCAACGGAATACGATCGCGATGGAGATCGCGCAATACGTTCAACACTGCCAGCGGACTTTGCTTAAGGAATTGCTCATTGTAATGACTCACGCCTGATAGCTCCTGGATGACAGACCATTGGTAAACTATCGGCAGCGCGTTTGAGAACTTAATACAAACAGAACAAAAAAATCTGCGATAAATATTTGAAGAGTGCACCCGCGTTTTAGGAATGTTTACCTATACTTAAGGGAACCGGAGCGCACAATACGCACGTTTTTTCTATGGCTATTGTTTATTTGGAGGATGGTTAAAATGGGTATCATTGCCTGGGTTGTGTTTGGACTGATTGCCGGTGTGATTGCGAAACTGATTATGCCGGGTCGTGACGGCGGCGGCTTCATCCTTACCTGTATTTTAGGGATTGTGGGTGCGGTAGTCGGTGGCTGGCTGGCAACCATGTTTGGGATGGGCGGGAGCGTCACTGGCTTCAACATGCACAGCTTCCTGGTCGCCGTGGTCGGTGCGATTGTGGTGCTGGCCGTGTTCAGATTGTTGCGCCGAAACTAAGTTACTATTTTTGTTGAAAAGGGCAGCCTGCGGGCTGCCCTTTTTTATGCTTCATTGCCCGGCACCGCTGTGCTTGTCAGGCTTACAAAGCGGGATAATTCGTAGGCCGGCGCAAACGAAGTGCCGCCCGGCAAGTGTCAGTATTGCGATTAAAAATCATACCCAACAGTCGCAATGACCGAGCGTTCCGCGCCCCAGTAGCAGTTGTTGGTGCCATAACAGCCTGAAAGATACTCACGATCTGTCAGGTTGTTGGCATTCACCTGCAACCACGCGCCTTTCAGGGCTGAAGTCCAGGCCCCTAAATCCGCACGCACCATGGCGTCAACCAGGGTGACTGACGGCAGGCGTTCGGTGTTGGCATCATCTGCCCACTGCTTACCGATATAACGCACACCGGCGCCAGCGCTGATGCCGAAATCAAACTGATAATGCGCCCACAGCGAAGCCATCTGATCGGGTGTCAGCTGCGGCGTATTGTCGTCGGTGCCATCTTTGGTGTCAGCAAAACGCAGGCGGTTCCAGCTGTAACCGGCAATGGTGCTCAGACGCGGGGTAATTTGATTACGTGCTTCCAGTTCAATGCCTTGTGAATGGACTTTTCCGGCTGGTAAGAAAGTGGCTGTGCCGATATTGGTATCTCGGGTCGCCACGTCTTTTTGGGTCAAATCATACAGCGCGAAGCTGTACATATCGCTGGTGCCAGGCGGCTGGAATTTAAGCCCTGCTTCATATTGTTCCGCCGTAGTGGGCTTCAGCAGATTGCCGTCCGGACCGACCAGCATGGCGGGAGTGATCGCCTGGCTGTAGCTCAGGTAAGGCGACAGACCATTTTCGAAGGCATACAACAAGGAGCCGCGAGTGCTGATGTGATCGTCTGAACGACGTGTGGATGTGCCAAAGGTGTCGCTCACCTGCTGCGAAACAATGCGGTCATAGCGCGCAGACAAATCCGCATGCCAGCGATTCCAGACCATTTCGTCCTGCAAATACACACCTGCCTGATAATAGCGACGGTTGTTGTCATCGCTGTAGGTCACGGTATGCCCGGTTTGCGGGGTGTAATAAGTCCATGGATTGAGCGGAGAAGTGCCGCCTGCGCCGGTCCATAAATCGTTACGGAAGCGATGGTATTCGCCGCCCAGCACCACAGTGTGAGCCACTTCGCCAGTCGCAAAATCAGCCTTAATACGGTTATCCGTCGACCAGCCATCAAGAGAACCTTTCGAGCCGCTATAGCCGCGCGCCAGATTATCGCTGCCATCAATCCAGCCCACCTGATAAACCTGATTCAGGTTCACATCCGAATGGGTATAGCTGCCGCTGGAGTGAACAGACCAGATGTCGTTGAACTGGTGATCGAACTCATAGCTGTAAATCTGCTCGCGACGCTGATAGCCATCGCCCGCGTCACCTTCGTTGGTGTGATTGCTGAGCTTGCGTCCGTTGTGCTCATAGCGGGTGCCGTCGAGCGGCAAAGAACCGTGATAGCCGCCGGAGGGATCTTTTTGCAGATAAGCGCGAAGCAACAGGCTGGTGTCTGAGTCTGGCTGCCAGAGCAGGGAAGGGGAAATGGCGTACCGTTCTTCGCGGGTATTGTCGAATTGCGTATCGGTATTACGGGTGATGCCGATAATGCGATAAGCCCACTGGTCGTTAATCGCATCAGTGTAATCAAAAGCCGCGCCTTTGGTGTTTTGCGTGCCGCCAAACGCCTGAATATGCCCCTCAGATTTAAACTGAGGGCGTTTCGAGGTGAGATTGACCAGACCGCCTGGCACGCTCTGACCATAAAGCGCAGAAGACGGGCCTTTAATCACATCGATTCTGTCGATAAACCATGGGTCGATTTGCAGCACGTTGTGGCTGCCGCCGTCGCTCATCAGGCGCATACCGTCGAGGAAAATATTATCGACGTCGCCGCCGTGGAAGCCACGCAGAGAAATCGCGTCAAACCTTGTCGCCGCGCCGCCAAAGGTGCTGTAAACACCTGGTGTATAGCTCAGGGCCTGGCTGACGTTAGTGGCACCCTGATCTTCCATCTGCTGGCGAGTGACCACCGAAACAGATTGCGCAGTGGTGATCAACGGCTGATCGGTTTTGGTCGCGCCGGTAGAGGTTTTGGCGGTATAGCCTTGCGTGGGTGCTGTCGCGGATTGTGCCGGTTCCGCAGTGACCACCACGGTTTCTTCCGCCAGAGAAGAGCAGGGAAATGCCAGCGCCAGGGCGCACAGCACTGACGAGCGTTTAAGAAGCAAAGTGTTATTCATCGCATAATCCTGAAAAACGCGGCCTGGCACTCCTGTGCGCCACCGTGTCAAAGCGTGCGAAAATGTCATTTTTCGTTAAAAAGAATGCGAATTATTATTGTTTGCGTTAACTGAAGCAAGCGAAGAAGAGTGTAGAAGGAGGCGGCTACCAATATTAGTAGCAGGGGGCGATCGCCCGGCGGCACTCGTTTGCGCGGGCCTACGGTTTGTAGGTCCGGCAAGCGAAGCGCCGCCGGGCAGTGAGCAAGGTTACTGAGTTTTCACAGCGGCTGGCGCAGGCGCAGGCCGGTTTTTCGGCACATCGTCGCAAGGCTTCTCTTTCGGGCAGATCAAATCCAGCATTTTCAGCGTCACGCCGTTACTCCAGCCAAAGCCATCCTGTAACGGATATTCGCCGCCACCTCCGCCCGTGCCGGTAGACGTAATGTCATATTTCTCGACCAGTTTTTTCTCACGATCGTAGGTGTGCTGCACGTTCGTCAGGAATCGCCAGCTGACTTCCATCGCGATGCTGTCCTTACCGTAATTTTGCAGCCCTTCAGTGGCGACCCATTGCAGCGGAGCCCAGCCGTTAGGTGAATCCCACTGCTGACCACTGTTGACCGTTGTGGTCGCAATACCGCCCGCTTTCAGCAGGCGAGATTCCGTAGCCGCCGCCATTTTTGAGGCCCGATCATTGGAAGCCGCATTCACATAAAGCGGGAACAAGGCAGCGGCTGTCAGTTGATTGCGCACTTTGTGGGATTTCAGGTCGTAATCGGCATACCAGCCTTCTTTATCGTTCCACAAATAATGTTCCATTGCTTTCTGGCGTGTGCTTGCCATTGCGTCATAGCTTGAGGACTTCCCGTCATCGCCTGCTGCTTTACTGGCGCGAGCGATGATTTTTTCCATCTTGTACATCAGAGCATTGAGGTCGACCGGCACAATGCTGGTGGTGCGGATGGTGCTGAGTTTCTGCGGATCATCCATCCAGCGCGAACTGAAATCCCAACCGGAAGCGGCGGCGGAACGCAGGTCGCGGTAAATCTCTGTCGCCGGGCGATTCGGGTTACTTTTGGCGGTATTGACGTCATCCAGCCAGGATTCTGGTCGCGGCGTGTCTTTGTCATCCCAATAGCGGTTTAACACCGTGCCATCGGCGAGTTTCACCACGCGTTTGTCGGCTTGCCCGGCCTGGAGATTATCCTGCCCATCCATCCAGTAAGCGTGCTCTTTCTCCATTTGCGGAAGGTATTTTTTCAGCGCGGCATCGCCATCGTGGGTGGCGAGCAGTTCGACCATCAAAGAGAAGAACGGGGGCTGCGAACGGCTCAGGTAATAGCTACGGTTGCCATTGGGAATGTGGCCCCAGGTATCGATTTCATAGGCGAAGTTATCCACCATATCTTCGATTTTGTCCCAGTGTCCGCTCTCGGCAAGCCCCAGCATGGTGAAGTAGCTGTCCCAATAATAGACTTCGCGAAAACGCCCGCCAGGCACCACATACGGCTTAGGCAATGGCAGCAGGGAATCCCATTTGGCGGCGGTATCCGTGGTGCGCGTCAACACCGGCCACAGGCCATCGATATGTGCCCGCAGGCTCTCGCCTTCAGGTGGCACGTACTTATCTTTCTCTTCTGGCAGCGTGAAATTCACATCAACAAAATGGCGAAGATCAAAACTGCGCTGGTTCCGCTGCATGCGGTAATCCGCCAGGATCATCAGCGGGTCGCCTTTGGGGATCGCATCAGCAAAGGTTTTCTGATCCGGGAAAAGTTTGGCGCTCTGCACATCATTAAAGAGGGGCCCGAGGAGCACGTCCGGAGACTGTGGCGGCGCAGAAGGCGCATCATCAGCCTGTGCGGAGGCCATTGTCAGTGAGAGAAGCATGCCGCCAAGCGCAAGTTGCAAAGCAGCGTAAAGGGGAGAGGTGCGGCGCAAAACGGGTTTTCTCATTGGTTATTCTCCTTGTAAGAAGCGCTAATTCCGCAGCTTCAACAATAGACGAATATCCATTGATGCGCGTGTCGGGGTTAACGTTTTACGCTTTTCCAGACAAATTACCGGGACAATGGCCTGTGACCGGGAATACAAAAAATAGAGCCAGAGTGCGCATCAAACCCTTACAGATCACATAAAGCAAAAAACATAAGAAATTAGCAAAAAATCATAATGGATCTGTTTTCCACGCCTGTGCGAAGAATAACGCCTCAAACTGGAACCGGTTGCAGTTCACTATCCTTAAAGGGGAAAATATCGTGGCTGGAGAAAAACTATCTGTCAGAGAAAAAGTCGGCTATAGCCTGGGTGATGCCGCAAGTCATATTGTATTTGATTCCTCAGTCGCTATTCTTGCCTGGTATTATACCGACATTTATGGCTTGCCTCCGGCGGTGATGGGCACCATGTTTTTACTGGTTCGCATATTAGACGCTATTACTGACCCCATTATGGGGGCGATTGCCGATGCCACCGCAACCCGCTGGGGGCGCTTCCGTCCCTGGTTACTTGCCATTTGCATTCCGTTTGCTGTCAGTTGCGTGCTGGTCTATTCCATTCCGAGTTTTTCAGACAGTGGCAAAGTGGTGTATGCCGTCGCGGCATATATATTTATGACACTGATGTATACCGCGATTAATATTCCTTACTGTTCATTGGGTGCGGCATTGACCACGGACCCACAGGAAAGTTTGTCATTGCAATCCTGGCGTTTTGCCATTACGCCAATTGGCGGTGCATTAGGCACAGCCTTTATTTTACCGCTGGCGGATTTCTTGTTCCCGGGCGATCGTGCTGCGGGTGTTCAGGTGGCAATGGCAATATTCGGTGCGATTGGTTGCCTGATGTTTATCGTCTGTTTCTTTACCACCAAAGAACGCGTGCAGCCGATTAAAGAAGAAAACCTCAATATCGCGCGGGATATTAAAATTCTGTTCCGTAACGATCAGTGGCGCATATTGTCCATCTACAATTTTACGATGCTGGTGGCCGTGGTTATCCGCGGTGGCGCGGTGGTGTATTACGTCAACAGCGTGCTGAATAAAGGCTCGGATATTATCAGCTGGTTTATGCTCGGCGGGATGTTTGCTTCAATGTTCGGGTCGGTGCTGGCAAAACCGTTCGGCACGCGTTTTTGCAAGGTCAAACTGTCGTTCTGGATCAACATGATTAACGCCGCCCTCGGCGCGGTGTGTTTCCTGCTGCCTATCCAGTACTGGGCAATCCCGCTGTTTGCTCACATGCTGATTCAACTGGTGCAGGGCGGTAATGCCGCCATCCAGTGGTCGATGATCACCGATGCCAACAACTACGGTGAATGGAAAACGCAGCGCCGTATTACCGGCATGAACGTCGCCGCCAACATCTTTGTGATCAAGTTAGGCGTAGCGGTCGGCGGGGCCATTCTGGGTTGGGTGCTGGCGTTCTATGGCTATGCGTCCAGCAGCACCGTGCAATCGGCTGAAGCCATCGGCGGTATCGTGCTGCTGTTCTCCATCATTCCGTCAGTGTTCTATGTGCTGACCGCCATCGCCATTCGTTTCTATGGCCTGAATGAAGCCCGAATGAACAGCATTGTCGGCGACCTCAACCACGGGAAGTTTGCCAAGGCTGAGCCTGATGTCAGCCGTCCTGTTTCTGTGCAGGAGTAAACGGCTGGCCTTGATCCCAGCGTGACTGCCAGTGCGCCAGATAGTGCGAAACGCTATCTGGCGCATGGCGAATCACCCGCACGTTCTCGCCCTCGCTTTGCCTGTCATCTTCATCTGTTTATCGTTTTTCTGTCATTAAAGCGTCACGCGCAGCGTTGTTAATAACCCACGACGAATTCAGGCTACGTGGAACCGATATGAACAACGCACGCGCACTCTTTTCCCTGAACGATTATCCGACCTTGCCGCAAATTACTGGCGTCCAGCAGCGTAAAGTGCTGAGCGTGAAAAATTTGTACAAATCGTACAACGCCAGCCAGCCGGTGCTGAGTGACATCAATTTTGACTTACATGCAGGCGAAATGGTCGGGATTGTCGGGCGCTCCGGTGCGGGAAAATCTACGCTACTGCACGTGCTTAACGGCACCCACAGCGCCACTTCCGGCGAAATGCTGAGCTACCCGGAAGTGGGCATGCCGCATGATGTCTCTGGCCTTCGCGGTCGAGCATTAAATCAGTGGCGCACGGAATGCGGGATGATTTTCCAGGACTTCTGCCTGGTGCCGCGTCTGGACGTGCTGACCAACGTGCTGTTAGGCCGTTTGAGTCAGACCTCGACACTGAAATCTTTATTCAAAGTGTTCTCCGATGACGACCGCGCTCGCGCCATCGCGCTGCTCGAATGGATGAACATGCTGCCACACGCCTTACAGCGCGCAGAGAATCTCTCTGGCGGGCAGATGCAGCGCGTCGCCATTTGCCGGGCGCTTATCCAGAACCCTTCCATTCTGTTGGCCGATGAACCGGTGGCCTCGCTGGATCCGAAAAACACCCAGCGCATCATGAGCGTGCTGCGGGAAGTGAGCGAGCAGGGCATCAGCGTGATGGTTAACCTGCACTCCATTGAACTGGTCAAAACGTACTGCACCCGCGTGATTGGCATCGCGCAGGGCAAAATTGTGTTTGATGACAGACCGGAGCGGCTGACTCCGGATGTTCTGCACCAGCTGTATGGCGACGAAGTCAGCCAGCTCCATTGATTCTTTTTACCAACGTTTCTCAACATAAGACAACACGGGCAAAGATAATGACTAAGCACATGACGAGCGCATTACGATTTTCCGCATTGATGGCAGGGCTGCTGGTGGCCTGGCAGGCAACGGCTGAGCAACCCAAAGAGCTGAATCTGGGGATTCTGGGCGGGCAAAACGCCACCCAGCAAATCGGCGATAACCAGTGTGTTAAAACCTTCCTCGATAAAGAACTGAATGTTGATACCAAACTGCGCAACTCTTCTGACTACTCTGGCGTGATCCAGGGTCTGCTCGGCGGCAAAGTGGATGTGGTGCTGAGCATGTCGCCATCTTCTTACGCGTCCGTGTACATCAATAACCCGAAAGCGGTCGATATCGTGGGCATCGCTGTCGATGACAAAGACCAGTCGCGCGGTTATCACTCAGTGGTGATTGTCAAAGCCGACAGCCCGTACAAAACCATTGATGACCTGAAAGGGCAATCCTTCGGCATGGCCGACCCGGATTCCACCTCGGGCTTCCTGATCCCAAACCAGGCTTTCAAACAGAAATTCGGCGGCACGCCTGATAACAAATACAACAACTTCTTCTCCAGCGTGACTTTCTCTGGCGGCCACGAGCAAGACATTCTCGGCGTGCTGAACGGCCAGTTCGCGGGCGCAGTCACCTGGGCTTCCATGGTGGGTGATTACAACGATGGTTACACCGCAGGTGCTTTCAACCGTCTGATTCGTATGGATCATCCGGACCTGATGAAAAATATCCGCATTATCTGGCAATCGCCGTTAATCCCGAATGGCCCGATTCTGGTCAGCAACAGCCTGCCTGCGGATTTCAAAGCCAAAGTGGTTGAAGCGGTGAAGAAACTGGATAAGGAAGATCACGCCTGCTTTATCAAGGCAATGGGCGGCACGCAGCATATCGGCCCGGCGACAGTTGCCGACTTCCAGCAGATCATCGACATGAAGCGCGAGCTGGTTAACGCCCGTTAATCCGCCACACTTTTCTCTCCCGGTGTGTTGCCGGGAGAGCGACTCTCTCGTGAGTGAACATGCTGAATACTGAATTTGAACGCTATTACCAGCAGGTCAAAATGCGCCAGACGCGTGATACGGTGACCTGGTCCGCGCTGCTGCTGGTGCTCTATTTTGCCGCCGGACACGCGGCTGAATTTAATCTCATCACCATCTGGCACTCCCTGCCGAACTTCTTCGATTACATGCTGGAAACCGTGCCGACGCTGCACGGCAGCCTGCTGTTTGCCGATGCCCACACCAAAGGTTCGCTGGCGTACTGGGGTTACCGCTTGCCCATTCAGCTGCCGCTTATCTGGGAAACACTGCAACTGGCGCTGGCCTCCACGCTGGTGGCGGTAGCCATCGCTACGATCCTCGCTTTTCTGGCTGCACGGAACGCCTGGTCACCCGCGGGATTACGCTTCGGCATTCGTGCCTTAGTCGCCTTTCTGCGCACCATGCCGGAACTGGCGTGGGCCGTTATCTTTGTGATGGCTTTTGGCATTGGCGCTATCCCCGGTTTTCTGGCGCTGACGCTGCACACCATTGGCAGCCTGACCAAGCTGTTTTATGAAGCCATCGAAAGTGCACAGGACAAACCGGTGCGCGGCCTGATTGCCTGCGGGGCAACACCCGTGCAACGGATGCGTTTTGCATTGTGGCCGCAGGTGAAACCGATATTTCTCTCGTACGGTTTTATGCGCCTCGAAATTAATTTCCGCTCATCGACCATTCTTGGGCTTGTCGGCGCAGGCGGCATCGGCCAGGAGCTGATGACCAACATCAAACTGGACCGCTATGACCAGGTCAGCATGACCTTGCTGCTGATTGTCATTGTGGTATCACTGCTGGATACGCTCTCGGGACGGCTGCGTCAACGAGTGCTGGAGGGCGCGAAATGAAGAGCTGGCAGGCGGTGACCGACACCGCACATTATCAGGAAGCGCACCCGGCGCTGTTTAAAGCTCAACGGCGTTATTTGCGCCATCTGGCGTTGCTGGCGCTGGTTGTCGGGCTGTATTACATCTGGTTTTTCATTCAGTTCGGCATCAGCTATGAACAGCTAACCACCGGGATGCAGCAACTTGGCCGTTACTTTTTCCGCATGTTCGTCTGGCATGATTTCCTGAACTGGCCTTTTGGCTATTACTTCAGCCAGATTGGTATCACCCTGGCGATTGTGTTTTCCGGCACCATTACCGCCACGGTGATAGCTCTGCTGCTGTCATTTCTGTCGGCGCGAAACATCATGCGTGGCCCGGTGACCCGAGTCATCGCCATGCTGATGCGTCGACTGTTCGACATGCTGCGCGGCATTGATATGGCCATCTGGGGGCTTATCTTCGTTCGCGCTGTCGGGCTGGGGCCACTGGCGGGGGTACTGGCTATTATCATGCAGGACACCGGGTTATTAGGGCGCTTGTATGCGGAAGGCCATGAAGCCGTTGATCGTTCACCAGGCAGAGGATTAACCGCTGTGGGGGCAAACGGCCTGCAAAAACACCGCTTCGGTATTTTCACCCAGTCCTTCCCGACGTTCCTGGCCCTGAGTCTGTATCAAATTGAATCCAACACCCGTTCCGCTGCCGTGCTGGGCTTTGTCGGTGCAGGCGGGATAGGGCTTATCTATGCCGAAAACATGCGCCTGTGGAACTGGGATGTGGTGATGTTCATCACCCTGATTCTGGTTGCGGTAGTGATGACCATGGATGCGCTTTCTTCCTGGCTGCGCTGCCGCTATATCACGGGTGAAACTGTTCCGTTGTTTAAACACAAATAAATTTTCCGCACACATCAGACTGCATCCCAATATGGGATGACCAATAAACGGGATGCAGTCTCCTTTCAGTAAAAATAAAACCTTCTGCAATTAACTCCTCAGTGAGAGCTAATGTTTTTAAAATCTACAATTTCATATTCCAAATATTCTGCGTGCGAAAAGGTAATTTTGCGGAATACTATAACTGCAAAAAAACATCATATATATATCATTTGAATATGGAGTTGTAATGAAGGATCAAGAACCCGATCATTTACGTCGTCTGTTGGTCAAAGCACCGCTGTTGGCCCCCTTGCTGACGACGCTTCCAGCCGCCGCAAAAGAAAAGCTGGTCTCGTCATTCACAGGAGATGCCCACAGCAGCATGCCACCGAGACAGGGGAAAACGCTGCTACTCAAAAATGCTGATATGGTCGTGACCATGGATAAAGATAAGCGCGAAATTAAAAAGGGCTGCGTCTTTATTAAAGACAATACCATTATTGCTGTCGGCACAGAAAATGAAGTCCCGAAAACGGCTGACCGGGTTATCGATCTGAAAGGGCATATTATTATTCCTGGCCTGATTAACACTCACCATCATATGTATCAAAGCCTGACCCGCGTTGTGCCTGCCGCACAGGACGGTGAACTCTTTACCTGGCTGACCGCGTTATATCCCATCTGGGAAAAGCTGACGCCGGAAATGATGAAAGTGGCGACCAAAACAGCCATGGCGGAGCTGATGCTCTCAGGCTGCACCACCTCCAGTGACCATCAGTACGTCTATCCCAACGGTATCAAGCTCGACCACAGTATTGAAGCCGCGCAAGAGATGGGCATGCGTTTTCATGCCTGTCGAGGCAGCATGAGCGTAGGCAAAAAACAGGGCGGCTTACCACCGGATTCGATTGTTGAGGATGAGAAATTTATCCTCAAAGACACCCAGCGTGTGATTGAACAGTTCCACGACGCAGAGCGTGGGGCGATGATCCGCATTGTGGTTGCGCCTTGCTCGCCGTTCTCCGTCAGCGAAGGACTGATGCGTGATTCTGCGAAGCTGGCGCGTGCACATGGCGTATCGCTCCATACGCATCTTGCGGAAAACGTGAGCGACATTGAGTACAGCAAAAAAACCTTCAACAAGACCCCGGCTCAGTACGTAGAAGATCTGGACTGGGTAGGCCACGATGTCTGGCATGCACACTGCGTCAAGCTCGATGACTACGGCATGAAGTTGTTCGCCCGCACCGGGACGGGGGTCGCGCATTGCCCATGTTCAAACATGCGCCTGGGTTCTGGCATTGCCCCGGTTCGTCATATGCTGGATGCCGGAATGCACGTGGGGTTGGGTGTGGATGGTTCTGCCTCAAACGACAGTTCTGACATGATGGGTGAGGTTCGTCAGGCGCTGCTGTTACAGCGAGTCGGTTTCGGCCCTGAAGCGCTGACGGCTCGTGAAGCGCTGGAAATTGCTACTCTGGGCGGTGCGAAGAATCTCAACCGTGATGACATTGGCGCGCTGGCACCGGGCATGATGGCGGATATCGCCGTGTTCAGTCTTGAAGGGATTGGTCTGGCAGGCGCGCAGCACGATCCGGTGTCGGCACTGGTGTTCTGTAATCCGGGCAAAGTGGCTTACAACATTATCAACGGTCGAATCGTCGTTGAAGAAGGCAGGGTCACAACGGCTGATGTTCCCGTCATTATTGAACAACATAACCGTATGGCCCATCAGTTAGTCGAAGGGTAATTTTTACCCGCCGCTCAGCGCGATTTTCATTGCCGGCTGCTGGAGATAATTCATGCTCCAGCGGGCCGCTTCTCCCAGCCCATCGCTGCGCTCGTTAAAAACAAAAATTTGTTTGTTAAAGTGTGATGGTGTCGGGCGCGACTCTGTGGAGAGAGTCGCGCAGGCGGGGTTTAGCGAGTGATGCGCTGATAACTTCCCGGCAAAGTGTGGCGTTCCAGCGCCTTGAGATCCCAGTCGATACCCAATCCAGGCTCGGACGAAGGCAAAGCATAACCGCCGTCGACCTGCATTGGCTGGTGAGTGAGGGCATCCAACTGTGGAATGTATTCCAGCCAGCGGGCATTCGGTACTGCCGCACATAACGAAACGTGAAGTTCCATCAGGAAGTGAGGGCAAACGGCGATGTTAAAGCACTCCGCCAGATGCGCCACTTTCAGCCAGGGCGTGATCCCCCCGATACGTGCGACATCCACCTGCACCACTGAACAGGCGTTATGCTGCAAATAATCACGGAAATGCAGCGGGCTGTAGATACTTTCACCCACGGCAATCGGCACGCTGGTCTGCTGGCTTAAGCGGATATGTCCTTGCAGGTCATCTGCCGGGAGCGGTTCTTCCAGCCAGCCGATATCCAGTTCCTGATAGTGATGGGCGCGGCGAATCGCTTCATCGACCCGGAAAGCCTGGTTGGCATCGGTGAAAATTTCGAAGTTATCGCCGGTTGCCTCACGCACCGCACGCAGACGAGCCATATCTTCTTTAATCGCTAAACCGACTTTTAGTTTGGTCGCGCCAAAGCCTTTCTCCTGACATTCCAGAGCATTGTCGACCAGTTCGGTGGTGGAAAGATTGAGCCACCCGCCTTCGGTGTTATACATCGGAATGCGCGACTGTGCGCCGCCTGCCGCAATCCACAAGGGCTGATTGCTGCGTTTGCAGCGCAAATCCCAGAGTGCAGTATCGATAGTCGCCAGTGCCAGCGAGGTGATGGCACCGACTGCGGTGGCGTGCGTCAGGAACAGCAGCTCACGCCAGAGTGATTCAATCTGATCGGCTTCTTTACCAATAAGCGCAGGCGCAAGGGTCTTCTCTAATAGCGAAAGCACCGCAGGGCCGCCAGTACCGATGGTATAGCTGTAACCCAGACCTTGCGCGCCCTCTGAATCAGTAATGCGAACAAACGGCGTCTCCTGACACACAAAAGCCTGAATGGCATCTTCGCGCCGGACTTTCGGTTCCAGCATGACCATAAACACTTCAACGTTAGTAATCGTTGCCATAACAAAATTCCTTACTGTGATGACCAGGGGCAGGTGAGCTGTTGTTGTTCGCCCAGTCCTTCAATGCCCAGGCGAAGGGTTTGTCCGGGGCGCAAATAAACCGGCGGTTTTTGCCCCATGCCTACACCCGGCGGGGTGCCGGTGGAGATAATGTCGCCGGGATAGAGCGTCATAAATTGCGAAATGTAGGAGACCAGATAGCGCACGTCATAGATCATCGTTGAGGTTGATCCTTGCTGGTAACGGTGTCCGTCGACTTCAAGCCACATGGCGAGATTCTGCGGATCGGCTATCTCATCCTGCGTCACCAGCCATGGGCCAATTGGGCCAAAGGTGTCGCAGCTTTTTCCTTTCACCCACTGTCCCTGACGCTCAATCTGGAAGGCGCGTTCAGAGAGATCGTTGATCACGCAATAACCTGCTACATGCGCCATAGCCTCATCTTCGCTGACGTATTTGGCCTTCTTGCCGATGATCACCCCGAGCTCCACTTCCCAGTCTGTTTTTTCCGAGCCGCGTGGGATCTCAACGTTGTCATTCGGGCCGACGATGGCGTGCGGGGATTTCATAAACAGAATCGGCTCTGGCGGCACAACGGCGTTGGTTTCTGCGGCATGATCCGAATAGTTAAGGCCAACGCAGATAAATTTGCGGCTGCCGCCCACGCAAGGGCCAAGGCGTGGAGAACCCTCCACCACAGGCAACTCTTCTTCGGCAAGCGAAGCCAGGCGGGACAGCATTTCGGCGGACAGCGTGTCAGCGCTGATATCGTCAATCCACGCCGACAGGTCACGAATAATGCCTTGTTTATCCAGTAAACCCGGGCGTTCCTGACCGGGTTGCCCATAACGAAGTAAGCGCATCTTATTTTCCTTCTGAATCAGGCAGACCAGCCGCCGTCGATAGTGTGAATGTGTCCAGTCGTGAACGTGGCCTGGCTGAGATAGAGCACCAGATCGGCTATCTCCTCGGCCTGACCGATACGGCCCATGGGCTGGCGACGAATGAAGTCGGCACGTGCCGTTTCGTAATCACCCGTATCACGCAAGCGCTGTTGCAAGGACGGTGTTTCGACGGTGCCGGGGCAAATCGCGTTGCACCGAATGCCCTGAGTGATGTAATCCGCAGCCACAGATTTCGTCAGACCAATCACCGCGGCTTTACTGACGCTATAGGCGCAGCGATTGGCCACGCTTTTCACGCTCGAGGCGACTGACGACATATTGATAATGCAGCCGTCTTTCCGGCTCAGCATCCCAGGCAGAACCGCCTGAATCAGGTGAACCTGCGACATGACATTGAGCTCCCAGGCTTGATGGAGTTGCTCGTCGCTAACGTCAAGGATGTCACCGCTGTGAACGATCCCGGCGCAGTTGAACAGCATGTCGATAGGGGCTTCTTTCGCAACAAAATCGCGGATTTCAGCTGGGTTCATCACATCCAGACGCGCGGTTCTGATGTTTTCCACGTCGGCAAAAGCAGCCAGTTTATCGGCGTTGATATCTGTCGCGATGACCTGAACTCCGGCATTCGCCATACGAAGCGCGGTGGCGTAACCAATGCCCTGAGCGGCAGCGGTAATCAATATTGTTTTCGAAGGCTTCATGTTTTCTCCGGGTGAGGGACCGTGCAAGTTGTTAATTGACTGTAAACGGATTTCTCTTCGATTCAAATATGAATGTTTGATTTATATATGCACGTCACATTTCCTCTTTTGCGAAGCAGGTGGCAGTGGCGGCAGAAGTGCTAAGATGTCACGACGAAAAACAACGTGTTACTGACGCACCGGCATGAGGAAGGTATGGCGCAAAACAAGCCTGAAACTGAATTGACCGAAGACCGCTACCGCGCACCTGCGCTGGACAAGGGGCTGGATATTCTCGAAAAGCTGGCCGGACTGGAAGAAGGGCTGTCGCAGGCGGAAATCGCGGCGGCGCTGGAACGCAAACCCAATGAGATTTACCGCATGCTCGACAGGCTGGTGAAGCGAGGTTATGTGGTTCGCACCAGCGTGGATCAGTACCAGCTCTCGTTGAAGTTATTTGAGCTGGCGCATCGTCATTCGCCTATGCGGCGGCTGGTGGTGCAGTCGACGCCGCATCTGCGCACGTTTGCTGAAGCGGCCCAGCAAGGCTGCCATATTGCGCTGTATGAGCGCGGTGGTCTGACGGCCATTGCACAGGTTGATGCCCCAGGCTATTGGGGCTTTGGTATTCGCGTCGGCGCACGTTTCGCCCTCCGTGATTCCAGTTCCGGGCACGTACTGCTGGCATTCGCATCAGAGCAGGATCAGCAGTATATGTTGGCGCAGAGTGAATCTGCGGACGCCGCCATCGACACGCATCTGGAAAAAACACTGACCCGCATTCGCGAGCAGGGTTACGAAATTATGCCAAGCCAGCAGGTTGAAGGCGTTTACAACATCGCCGTCCCTCTGCTGAACAGCGGCGGGCAGGCTATTGCCGCCTTAGCTTGCCCGTGGGTTAAGCATCTGGAACACATGAATTCGCCTTCTCAGGAGGCGGTATTAGCGCTGTTGTTTAAAACGGCTGAGCGCATTCGCAGCGGCGGTGCGGAAGGGTAAGACAGACGGTTTTTTCAAAAACACTCCCCTGAGCGGCTATTCAGCCGCTTATTTTTTGTCCTTTTTGCGATGCAGTTCGCCCTTTGTTGTGGTGAGAGCGGCGTGAATGTGATCTTCATATATAAATTCAGAATTTATTTTTGAATGCTTGCTTATGTGGGAATACATTTCAATAACAAAAACAAAACATGATAGAAACTTCGTACCCCACAACAACCTCTTCCGGACAGGAGAAGCGTATGCAGCAGACAGCAACACCAGGATTAAGAAGGGCGGTGACAGCCTCGGTGGTGGGCACCATCATCGAATGGTTTGATTACGCACTGTACGGTGCCGCTGCGGGGTTGATCATCAATAAAATCTTCTTCCCCGACTTGTCGGCGTTCGCCGGGGTGCTGGCTGCCTTCGCCACGTTCGCCGTCGGTTTTTTTGTTCGTCCACTGGGTGGGTTGGTTATCTCGCACATTGGCGATCGCTACGGACGCAAACCCGCACTGATTTTTTCCATCACGTTGATGGGGATAGGGACAGTCGCCATCGGGCTGTTACCGGGTTACCACGACATTGGCCTGATGGCCCCCATTCTTCTGGTGATCATGCGAATGGCACAGGGTTTTGGTGCGGGCGCGGAATATGCCGGTGCGCTCACGCTGCTGTATGAATATGCGCCTGAACGGCTTCGTGGTTTCTACACTGCGCTGCTGCAGTCGGCCACGGTCATCGGCATTATCTTTGCGAGCCTCGCCTTTTGGGGCGTCTCAATGATGCCGGCTGACGTGATGACCAGCTGGGGCTGGCGTGTGCCGTTCCTTTCCTCAGCGGTGTTGTTCTTTATTGCCATCTACATTCGTCGCCATCTTGATGAAACGCCGGAATATGTGCAGGCCATGAAGCAGGCCGAAAAAGAGAAGAAAGCGCATAAACTGCCGTTGAAAGTGGTCCTGACACGCTATCCCCGCGAGCTGTTCTGGGGTTTTTTGATGATGTCCGGGCATAACGCCAACGTCTATATCCTGAGTGCGTTCAGCATCAGCTACATGACCAACACGCTTCATCTGCCGAAAACCACGGCGCTAAGCGCGTTGTTTATTTCGGCCTGGTGTGCGGTTATCAGTGCGCCGATCATGGGCTGGCTCGCTGACCGGTATAACCCGGCGAAAATCTACATGGCGGCGGCGCTGTTTACGGTGGTGTATGCCTTCCCGCTGTTTATGTTCATCAATAGCGGTGATTTGCTGATTATCACGCTGGGGATGTCGATCGCCTTTACCATCAGCTACGGCGCAATGGCTGGGCCACAGGGGTTGCTGCTGGCTCGCATCTTCCCTACGGAGTATCGCTATTCAGGGATCAGCGTCGCCCGCGAAATGAACGGCATGCTGGTGGCAGGCCCGACGCCGCTTATTAGCGCATTCCTGGTTGAAATCGCCGGGGGCAAACCGACCTACGTGGCGATATTCCTGGCGACCTGCTGTTTGCTCACGGCCTTTGCGGTGTACAAATTAGTGGGGATGCAGAGCGTCCGGCAGGGTAAATTTGTGACCTCTGAAAGTTAACATCACGTCGCCCCGCACGGGGCGATAATTTCCATGGTATTATCTCTCCCCTGAATATCAGCCTTGCGCTGTTTCCCCTTCTTTAATACCGGAATACCGACGTGACCTCTTTTGCTGACTTAAACGCACTTCCTGCGGAACTTTTGACCAATCTGACTGAACTGGGCTATCTGACCATGACCCCGGTGCAGGCGGCGGCGTTACCGGCCATTCTTGCGGGGAAAGATGTTCGCGCCCAGGCGAAAACCGGCAGCGGGAAAACAGCGGCATTTGGCCTGGGTTTGCTGCAACATATTGATGCCAGCCAGTTTATTACCCAGTCTTTGATTCTTTGTCCGACGCGCGAGCTGGCCGATCAGGTGGCGAAAGAGCTGCGTCGTCTGGCGCGCTATATGCCGAACATCAAAGTGCTGACGCTGTGTGGCGGCCTGCCATTTAGCGTGCAGCGTGATTCCCTGATCCACGCCCCGCATATTATTGTGGCGACCCCAGGGCGTTTGCTCGATCACCTGAAAAAAGAGACGGTGAAACTGGATGCGCTGCAAACGCTGGTGCTCGATGAAGCGGACCGTATGCTGGACATGGGCTTTGCCGACGCTATCGATGAAGTGATCAGCCATGCGCCAGCGAAGAGTCAGACGCTGCTGTTCTCGGCCACCTGGCCAAAAGCGATTGCGGCGATCAGTACTCGTATACAACGTGACCCTGTCACGGTTGAGATCGATACAGTGGATGAGCTTCCTGCCGTGGAACAGCAGTTCTACGAAGTGTCTCGTCACGGCAAAATCAGCCTGCTGCAAAAGCTGCTGAGCAAACATCAGCCAGCCTCCTGTGTGGTGTTCTGTAACACCAAAAAAGACTGTCAGGCGGTATGCGATGCGTTGACCGAAAGCAATCAGAGCGTTTTAGCGCTACACGGCGACATGGAACAGCGCGATCGCGATCAGACGCTGGTGCGCTTTGCGAACGGCAGCAGCCGCGTGCTGGTGGCGACAGATGTGGCGGCTCGCGGTCTGGACATCAAAGCGCTGGAAATGGTGATTAACTTCGAGCTGGCGTGGGACCCGGAAGTGCATGTGCACCGTATCGGGCGTACCGCGCGTGCAGGTGAAAGTGGTCTGGCGATCAGCTTCTGCGCACCGGAAGAAGGCCAGCGCGCTGCGGTGCTGGAAGAAATGCTCAACATGAAAGTGGAATGGCAGCAGCCGCCAACGGGCATCAACGTTGCGCCGCTGGAAGCGAAAATGGCGACGCTGGCCATCGACGGCGGCAAAAAAGCCAAAATGCGTCCAGGCGATATTCTGGGTGCGCTGACCGGGGATATGGGGCTCGATGGCGCGGATATCGGCAAAATCGATATTCACCCGATTCATGCCTTTGTGGCAGTGAAACAGAGCGTGGCCCGTCACGCCTGGAAACAGCTCCAGCAGGGCAAAATCAAAGGCAAATCGGTGAAGGTACGGTTGTTGAAATAATTTTTGCCTGATAAAGCAACGCCACCCAATGGGTGGCGTTGTTGTTTAAAGCGGTCGTTAACGGATCATCGGAGCCAGGTAGGCCGGGTAAGCGCTAGCGCCACCCGGCAACAGGTTTAACGGATCATCGGCAGGTTCAGCTCGTGCTTTTTCGCACATTCAATCGCCTGCTCATAACCCGCATCGGCGTGACGCATGACGCCGGTGGCCGGGTCGTTCCACAGCACGCGCGCCAGGCGTTTATCCGCTTCCGGCGTACCGTCGCAGACAATCACCACGCCGGAGTGCTGCGAGAAGCCCATTCCGACGCCACCGCCGTGATGCAGGCTGACCCACGTTGCGCCGCCTGCGGTATTGAGCAGGGCGTTCAGCAGTGGCCAGTCGGACACCGCATCAGAGCCATCCTTCATCGATTCTGTTTCACGGTTTGGCGAGGCGACCGAGCCGCAGTCCAGGTGGTCGCGGCCAATCACAATCGGCGCTTTCAGCTCGCCGTTGCGCACCATTTCGTTAAACGCCAGGCCTGCCAGATGACGCTCGCCCAGCCCCAGCCAGCAGATACGCGCCGGTAAGCCCTGGAAGGCGATGCGCTCCTGCGCCATATCCAGCCAACGGTGCAGGTGGGCGTTGTCCGGGAACAACTCTTTTAATTTGGCGTCGGTTTTGCGGATATCCTCTTCATCGCCCGACAGCGCCACCCAGCGGAACGGGCCTTTGCCCTCGCAGAACAGCGGGCGGATATAGGCCGGAACGAAGCCCGGGAAATCAAAGGCGTTTTTCACGCCCTCATCCAGCGCCACCTGACGAATATTATTGCCATAATCGACCGTCGGAATGCCCATATGATGGAAATCCAGCATCGCCTGAACGTGAACCGCCATCGAAGCACGCGCCGCTTTCTCCACCGCTTTTGGCTGCGTTTCACGCTCGTCCAGCCAGCGGGTCACGCTCCAGCCTGCCGGTAAATAGCCGTTGATGGGGTCGTGGGCGGAAGTCTGATCGGTAACGATATCCGGGCGCATACCCCCCGCTTTAGCGCGTTTCACCAGCTCCGGCAGGATTTCTGCGGCGTTACCGAGCAGGCCCACGGAAATGGCTTTTTTCTTCGCATTGGCGTCGGCAATCAGTGCCAGCGCCTGGTCCAGATTTGTCGCTTTGTAATCGACATAACGGGTGCGAATACGGAAATCGATGCGCGATTCCTGACACTCTATCGCCAGCACCGAAGCCCCCGCCAGCACGCCCGCCAGAGGCTGTGCGCCGCCCATGCCACCGAGGCCTGCGGTGAGGATCCATTTGCCGCTCAGATCGCCGTTGTAATGCTGGCGGCCCGCTTCAGCGAAGGTTTCATAGGTGCCCTGCACGATGCCCTGTGCGCCGATGTAAATCCACGAACCTGCGGTCATCTGGCCGTACATCATCAGCCCGGCTTTATCGAGCTCGTGGAAGTGATCCCAGGTGGCCCAGTGCGGCACCAGGTTGGAGTTCGCCAGCAGCACGCGCGGCGCATCGGCGTGGGTGCGGAACACCGCCACCGGTTTGCCCGACTGAATAATCAGCGTCTCTTCCGGCTGTAAGGCTTCCAGCGAGCGCAGAATTTGCTCGAAACACTCGCGGTTGCGTGCCGCTTTGCCGATACCGCCGTACACCACCAGATCTTCCGGGCGTTCGGCCACATCCGGGTCAAGGTTGTTCTGGATCATGCGGTAGGCGGCCTCAATCAGCCAGTTGGCGCAGTGCAGCTTATCCCCGCGAGGGGCACGAACCGTACGGGTGAGGGCAGTGGTCTTAGGCGTGGTCATAGTTGGCTTCCTGAGTCGGTTGTTTGTTATGAAGATGTAACAACAATAAAAGCGATGATGTACAAACCTGTCTATACAACCATTCGCATAATGCAGGCTCGATCACAGTTGTTATCATTAAACTCATTGCAAACAGCGGGTTAGAAAAGGCTGATCTCTGCCAGCAGCAACATAGCGTCTCCGGAATGTGGTTCCAGCAGGCCCGGCGGCTCGTCTTGCCAACTGAGACCGCCGTTTGTCTGATGGATCTGGTCTGCCATCTGCCAGTTGCCCCGCAGCACAAAAGCCACGCCGTTTTCGCCCGGCGTTTGTGAGGAGGTCACCACCCGGACCTGCGCCGAAGCGCGTCCACGCAGGGTCATGATGTTGAAATCCATCCCTTCACCGTGAATGCCGTGCGACGAAAGCGGCAACTCCCCGGCGAATGCCCACGGCTGCCAGCGTTCAAGGTGATGGTTGATGCCGTCGCCGCGCAGCCACAGGGGCTCGCCCTCAATCAGCGTTATCACTCTGTCCACTCCCTCGAACAGTGAAAAAGGGCCGTCGGCGCTGAGCGTCGCAAGGCTCGCTCGCCACAGGAAAGGCGCGTCGTCCGCATCGATTTTGACGATTTCCCGGGTTTCGCCGCCGCCGTTTTTCCAGCGGGTGACAGGCAGCGACTCAAAAAGAAAGGGGCTTTTCATGGCGCTAACTCCCTGGTTTTTCGCGCGTTAAGTTGCTTTAATGCCACATTTGAGAATCATTTTGATTACAAATTATTTACAACATGGCTCACAAATCCATCATTCGACGAGTGTGATGGAAAGTCAACGGTTGTATATACATGTTCTGTCATTTGTTTCACGCCACGGCTTAAGCACGAAATACGCTAATGAAATCAGGAGAACCATCATGAAGCAGCGCACCACATTTCGCGGGATCTGTCTGACCACTCTGCTTTCAGGGCTACTGCTGAGCGCCACCGGTGCCCAGGCCAAAGAGTGGAGCTCAATAACCATCGCCACCGAAGGCGGGTATGAGCCGTGGAACCTGACGCTGCCGGGCGGCAAGCTGAGCGGCTTTGAGCCGGAGTTGATGGAGAATCTTTGTCAGCGGATGAGCGTCAACTGCAAGCTGGTGGTCCAGAACTGGGACGGGATGATTGCCGGGCTGAACGCCGGGAAATATGACGTGATCATGGACGCCATTGTGATCACCCCGGAGCGCAAAAAGGTGGTGAGCTTCACCGTGCCATACGCGGCGACGCCTGCCTCGTTCATCACTGTCAAAGGTAATCTGCTGCCGCCTGCACCATCCATCAAACTGCATGACGACGAGAAAGAGATTCAGGCGGCTATCGCGCCACTGAAGGCCGCGCTGAAGGGCAAAACCATTGGTATTGCCTCCGGCACGGTGTACACGCCGTTCATCGATAAATACTTCAAAGACGTCGCCGACATCCGGGAATACAACAACTCCGCCGATGCGATCCTCGATTTACAGTCCGAACGCATCGACGCGGTGTTCGACGACATCACCTTCGCCAACTCGACCCTGGCTCGTCCGGAAAACAGCAATCTGACCTTCAGCGGCCCGCAGCTGGCTGGCCCTATCTGGGGAGAGGGCGAGGCGATGGGCGTGCGTCCGGCTGATGCCGACCTGAAGGCTAAACTGGACACCGCCATCAAGGCGGCGCTGGCTGACGGCACAGTGAAAAAGCTCAGTGAGAAGTGGTTCAAAGCCGACGTCACGCCATAAGCGAGGTGCATCATGCTCAATTTTCTCGGTCTGGGTGAGGACGGCTGGGGCCGCCTGATCCTCAGTGCGACGCTGACCACGCTGCTGCTTTCCGTGGCGGCGTTGCTGGTTGGCGCGGTGGTCGGGGGCGTTATTGCCTCTGCCAAACTCTCCTCACGCGCTCCGGTTCGCGGGCTGGGCGCAGCGTATTCGGTGGTGTTTCGCGGTATTCCTGAACTGCTGATCATCTACCTGTTTTATTTCGGCGGCTCCGGGCTGGTGTCGCTTATCGGGCAGATGTTTGGTGCCGACGGCTTTATCGAAATGCCGCCGTTTCTGATTGGCGCACTGGCGATTGGCCTGATTTCGGCCTCCTATCAGGCGGAAGTGTACCGCGCCGCGCGGCTGGCGCTGTCTGCCGGGGAAGTGGAAGCGGCGCTGGCTATTGGCATGCCGCGCTGGCGCATTCTCCAGCGGGTGATGCTGCCACAAATTTTCCGCTACGCACTGCCGGGGCTGTCGAACGTCTGGCAGATGAGCCTGAAGGATTCGGCGCTGGTGTCGGTGACCGGCATCGTTGAACTGATGCGCGCGAGCCAGATTGCTGCTGGATCGACCCGTGACTACTTCCTGTTTTATCTCATCGGCGGTGGCTGCTATCTGCTGCTGACGCTGCTGTCGAACCGCGCTTTTATTCGCGCGGAAACCCGTCTCAACCGCGCCTGGCAGCGCCGTTCTACCGCCACGGCTTAAGGAGCGAACATGGTTATCGACTTTGCGTTTCTCGGCGACACGTTCCTGAAGCTTTCCGCCGCGCTGCCGGTGACGCTCGGGCTGTTTGCCTGCTCGTTCCTGCTCGGCGGCGTGCTGGCGCTCGGTATACTGGCGATGCGCATGAGTTCGTGGCGGGTGCTGAGCAGCTTTGCGCGTGGCTACATTCTTGTGTTTCGCGGCTCGCCGCTGATGATCCAGCTGTTCCTGGTCTATTACGGCCTCGGCCAGTTTGGTGTGATCCGCCACAGCTTTATGTGGCCGCTGCTGCGCGAGCCGTTTATCTGTGCGGTGCTGGCGCTGTCACTTTGCACCGCGGCCTATACCGCTGAAATTCTGCGCGGCGGGCTGCTGGCTATTCCGGCCGGGCAAATTGAGGCCGGACGCGCCTGCGGGATGTCCCGCTTTTTACTGCTGCGGCGAATTATCGCCCCGGTGATGCTGCGCTATGCGCTCCCGGCTTACTCGACCGAAGCCATTCTGCTGGTGAAATCAACCGCGCTGGCGAGCCTCGTGACCGTCTGGGATGTGACCGGCGTGGCGCAGCAAATCATTCAGCGCACCTATCGCACCATGGAGGTGTTTCTGTGCGCCGCCGTGATTTACCTGATCCTCAACTTTATCATCGTCCAGCTGTACGCCTGCCTTGAGCGTCGGCTGACGCCGCATACCCGTCAGAGCGCGCAAACCCTCGCGCTGAAGCCTGCGACCAAAGGAGAATAATATGCACGAACTGCGTCCCGTCACCCTGTCGGTCAGCGGCATTCACAAATCCTTCGGCCCACACGAGGTGCTGAAAGGGATTTCTATTGAGGCCCGCAAGGGCGATGTGATTTCGATTCTCGGGGCCAGCGGCTCGGGGAAAAGCACGCTGCTGCGCTGCATTAACCTGCTGGAAACGCCGGATGCAGGCGTGGTCAGTGTCGGTGGGGAAACCATCGAAATGAAACAGCACGCGCGCGGTCATCGACTGGCGGCAAACCCAAAACAGATTGAGCACCTTCGCTCGCGGCTCGGGATGGTGTTCCAGAGCTTTAACCTGTGGTCGCACATGACGGTGCTGCAAAACGTCATCGAAGGGCCGCACTACGTGCTGAAGCGCAATAAGCGGGAATGCATCGAACAGGCGGAGCAACTGCTTGATCGCGTCGGCCTGCTGAACCGCAAAGATTACTACCCGGCACAGCTTTCCGGCGGCCAGCAGCAGCGAGTGGCGATTGCCCGTGCGCTGGCGATGGACCCCGAAGTGATGCTGTTTGATGAACCGACCTCGGCGCTTGACCCGGAACTGGTGGGCGAAGTGTTGAAGGTGATGCGCAGCCTGGCGGAAGAGGGGCGCACGATGCTGGTGGTCACCCACGAGCTCGGCTTTGCTCGTCACGTCTCAAACCGCGTGGTGTTCATGCATCAGGGCAATATCGACTGCGAGGGCTCGCCGGATGAGCTGTTCGGTGAACAGTGCTCGCCGCGTTTTCGCCAGTTTATCTCCAGCCACTACCAGAAGGAGACCACTCTGTGAACGGCACAGTAGAGTGGGGCGACCAGCCGTTACGCTGGCAGGATGTGGCGCGTGTGGCTCGTGGAAAAGCGCAACTGACCTTAAGCGATCACGCCTGGTCGCGCATCGCTCAGGGGCGTGAAATCGTCAATCTGATCGTCGTCAGCGGCCATGTGGCCTACGGCGTGAATACCGGGTTGGGGGCGCTGTGCAACATCAGTCTGCCGGAGGAACAGCTCGGACAGTTGTCGCGTAATACGCTGCTGAGCCACGCCTGCGGTGTGGGGCCGTTGCTTGATGAGGCACAGACCCGCGCCATTATGTGCGCCGCCATCGCCAACTACAGCCACGGTAAATCGGGGATTTCCCCGGCCATCGTCGAACAACTTCTGGCGTTTTTGAATCTGAACATTACCCCGCAGGTGCCTTCTCAGGGCTCGGTGGGGTATCTCTCGCACATGGCGCACATTGGCCTGGCGCTGATGGGCGTGGGCGAGGTGGGCTGGCAGGGGAACATTGTTCCGGCACAGCAGGCGCTGGCGGAAGCCGGATTACAGCCGATAGCGCCCGGCGCAAAAGAGGGCCTGAGCCTGGTCAACGGCACGCCGTGCATGACCGGCATGGCTTGTCTGGCGCTGGACGATGCACAGCGCCTGCTCGACTGGGCCGACGTCACCGGGGCGATGAGCTTTGAGGCGTTGCGCGGGCAACTTGTCGCTTTCGATGCGGAGATTCTGGCGCTGAAGGCGAGCCCCGGCATTCAGCACAGTGGCGCAAGATTGCGTCAGCTTCTGGCCGACAGCCCACTGCTGGCCGAAAGCGTCGGTGTTCGCACTCAGGATGCGCTGAGTCTGCGCTCGATGCCACAAGTTCACGGCGCGTGTCGCGATCAGTTTGATCACGCCAGAACCCAGGTGGAAACCGAACTTAACGCCTGCACCGATAACCCGCTGGTGCTCGGCACGCCGGAAAACTGGCGGGTGGTGTCTCAGGCGAACCCGCACGGTGAATCGGTGGCGATGGCCTGTGACCTGTTAGCGATTGCGATGGCGGAGCTCGGCAGCATGTCCGAACGGCGTCTCGACCGGCTGGTGAACCCGCTGGTGAGCGGTCTGCCCGCGTTTCTGGTGGCGAAGCCCGGCGTCAATTCCGGGATGATGATTGCCCAGTATGTGGCGGCCTCGCTGTGCGGCGAGAACAAACAGCTGGCGCAGCCTGCGGTACTGGATAACTTCGTCACCTCAGCCTTACAGGAAGATCACCTGAGCCTCGGCACTGGCAGCGCGCTCAAGCTGCAACGTCTGCTCGGCAACCTTTACCACATTTTGGGCATTGAATATCTGCTGGCGGCGCAGGCGCTGCATTTCCATGGTGAGCAAAAACTGGCCCCGGCCACGCGTAACGCATTGGCGCTGCTGCGGGAAACGGTCGCCCCGTGGGAGGACGACCGCTGGCTGGCACCGGAAATCACTAAAGCTGTGAATACCTTAAAACACCATCAACCGGGATTTTAGCGAGGCATCTATGTCTTCATTTTCTTCCACCGACGAGCAGACCGGCAGCAGCAGAGGGCGCAT
The DNA here is from genome assembly GCF_044900545.1 of Scandinavium sp. NPDC088450. Taxonomy (NCBI): domain Bacteria; kingdom Pseudomonadati; phylum Pseudomonadota; class Gammaproteobacteria; order Enterobacterales; family Enterobacteriaceae; genus Scandinavium; species Scandinavium sp. NPDC088450. Next base: position 99,670 of record NZ_JBJDNI010000003.1, read on the forward strand.
CAGCGAGACGCGCTCGATTGATTACATCCCGGATAACGAACGTCACGGCCACATTTTCAGTCAGTTCACGCTGTGGTTTGGCGGCAATTTACAAATAACCGCCATCGTCACCGGCGCGCTGGCGGTGGTGCTCGGCGGCGACGTGGTCTGGTCGCTGATTGGCCTGCTGGTGGGGCAGGTTCTCGGCGCGGCGGTGATGTCGCTGCACGCGTTACAGGGCCCGCGCCTCGGCCTGCCGCAGATGATCATCAGCCGTGCGCAGTTCGGCGTCTTCGGCGCGGTGATTCCGTTGGCGCTGGTGTGCGTGATGTATGTCGGGTTCTCGGCCAGCGGGACAGTGCTGGCGGGGCAGGCGATGGCGAAACTGCTGTCGGTGAGCAATGAGGCGGGGATGGTCATCTTCAGCGCGATAATCATCGTCATCGCGGTGCTGGGCTACAAGGTCATTCATAAGCTCGGCAAAGTGGCGAGCATCGTCGGCGTGCTGGCGTTCGCCTGGCTGTTTGTCTCCCTGCTGCTGGCCACCGATTTCAGTACTCTGGCGCAGAACAATCACTTCACGTGGCCGAACTTCCTGCTGGCGATTTCCCTGTCATCGTCGTGGCAAATCGCCTTCTGCCCATATGTGTCCGATTATTCGCGTTATCTGCCGCGCAATGTCTCCGGCAAGAAAACCTTCCTGGCGGTGTTCAGCGGCACGGTGCTCGGCACCCAGGCGTCAATGACCCTCGGTGTGGTCGCCGCCGCCATCGCGGGTAGCGCGTTTCCGGGTCATGAGGTGAGCTACATCGTCGGCCTGAGCAAAAGCGAAGTCATGGCGATGGTCATCTATTTCGCCATCTGCTTTGGCAAAATCACCTTTACCACCCTGAACGCCTACGGCAGCTTTATGTCGCTCACCACCATCGTCTCGGGCTTCCGCCAGCAGGTCACGCTGAGCCAGCGCAGCCGGGTGATTTTCGTGGTGCTGATGGTGGCGATTTCGTGCGTGATTGCGCTGCTGAGCGAACCGGCGTTCCTGAAAAACTTCACCCACTTCCTGCTGTTCCTGCTGGCCTTCTTCGTGCCATGGAGCGCCATCAGCCTGTGCGATTACTACCTGATTTCACGCCAGGCGGTCGATATTCCGGCGCTGTTTGATGCCAAAGGGCGCTACGGTTACTGGAATCTGTTCGGGATCGGCGTGTACGTGGTGGGGGTGTTGATTCAACTGCCGTTCATCGAGAACCCGCTGTTTCATGGCTCGTTGACCTGGCTGTTTGCCGGGAATGATGTGTCGTGGATTATCGGCTGGTTTGGTACCGCGCTGCTATATATCGCGCTGCATCGTTTGGATCGGCGGGTGCTGCCTTCACAGACCGTTGTCCCCTGAAAGCCTTGCCTGGTGGCGGCGTTGCCTTACCAGACCTACACGATCCCGTAGGCCCGGTAAGGCAACGCCGCCACCGGGCAATCTGTTTTACGGTTGCGGATCTAACAACCAGGTGCCGGGTTTATCGACGGTAATGCTGGCCTTGCGCGACTGACTGCCGTTGCGCAGGGTTATCTCATACTGACCTGGTGACAACTGAACAGAGGCGTAGCCATTCACCGGGGTAGGCAATTTTTGCGTTTTGCCATTCACTTCCAGCTGTTCACCTTGCTCGACACGAAGATAGACCTTCGCATGCCCCGCCGTGGCGAGCGGTGCGCTGGTGGCTTTGGTTTTTGTTTCAGCTTTCACCGCATCCTGCACGGCGTTCACTGAATCACTACGACCAAAAATAAGGCCGCCAACAATCAGGCCAACCACAACTCCTGCCGCGATTTGCAGCGGCGTGCGGTACTGAGTCCATATCGGTGCAGGGGCGGGTTCTTCGGGTTTGGTTTCAACAGGCACCAGCATTGAGCCCGTTTGAATCGCAGGCTGTGGATTGCCCGGATCATTAAGTGAAATACCCGCTAATGCTGCAAATTCTGCCAGCGTTTGAGGTCTGTCTTCCGGGCGCAATGCCAACGCCCGATCAATCGCCTGTAACAGCTCTGGCGACCAGGAACCCGCGTGGCTTTCGGCCAGGGGCACACAGTTGTCCTGAATGCTGCGCGTGACGCTGGCAGGCGGGCGAGAGCCACTTATCAGGGTGTAAAGGATCGCGCCCAGCGAATAGATATCGGTCCACGGCCCCGGCGGATTGTCGACATCATCAGAATACTGCTCCAGAGGGGTAAAGCCCGGATGCAACAGCGTTTTGTTGCTTTCGCCATTGTCGGCGGGCCCCTGGCGTAATGCGCCAAATTCAAGCAATAACGGCAAGCCATTGTCCTGAATCTGAATGCTGTTCAGCGACAAGCGGCAGTGAATAAACCCTTTATCGTGCAGGGCGGCCAGTGCGCCGCAAAGCATCGGCAGTAAGCGACGTAGCCACGCTTCGTTGATTTTATCCGGATGCTGCTGCGTAAACGCGCTGAGCGTCATGCCGCTGTACACTGGCGTCGCCGCATATGCCGTCTCGTTGTAGGTCCAGAAACGCAGGATTTGCACCACGTTCGGGTGATTCAGACGGGCTAACTGGCGAGCTTCATGAATGAAACCCTCCAGCCCGGCACTGAAGGCCGACTGATCCTGTTTAGTGCGAGGTAACAGACGTTGGGTCTCGCTGCGCACGGTCAGAGTACGCGGTAAAAACTCGCGAATCGCAACCTGGCGCTCAAGATGGTGGTCGAGTGCCCGATAGACAATGTTATCGCTGCTGGCATCAAGAACGTCCTGAATCTCAAACTCGTCAAAGCGATAACCTGGCGGCAGAGCGTCGGGCGGTCGCTGGGTGTAATCGTTATCTGTCATGCTACGGCTCTTTGCTCAATAAGTGACAAATGTCAGGATCAATTCTGCGTACGCCATGCGCCAACGGCCGGGTCGCGTAACTGCGTTTGCAACGAATCCACCAGTTGAAGGGTGAGTGGCGTGTTCGGTGGCAGCCATTTCGCCCAGGCCTTGCGCACCTGATTTAACTGCGTTTGCAGACTGGCTTCGTCCATGGCCATTTCACGAGGAACTTTGACGGCGATAGTCCCGCTGGCGGCCCAGGCATTGATTGCCGGTTTGTAAGGCAGGATCATCCAGCTCTGTGGCGCTTCTTCGTTACTGACCACCATACGCTCGTTGTTCAGGGTGGTGATAAGCAAGCTGTCGGCGTCGGCATCATCACGCAAACCACTCACCGGGAAGCCGTGAACAAAGGTCATTGGCAGGCGTTTCTCGCCTTCGCTTCCGCTTTGGATAACCTCACTGCGCCCACTCAGCCAGCCGCCTTTTTCGCACTGGCCTTCAGGGATGAACAGGGCCGAAGCGCCAGAGTTTGCTGTCCAGAACGTCCGCAGACGGCAGCCGTCCTGCAACGTAAATTCCTGCCACGGCGTTCTGCTCGCCAGAGGCGATTTTCCGTCATTTTGCGTCTGAGGGATCTCTTCCTCGACCACTGGCGTCGCTTTGACATCCCAATCGTTTTTACGATCGGCGGTGCCAAACGCGAGGGTATTGCCCTGTGGATCTTCCATCCGCCACTGAACCCGTTGCAGTGTCGTACACTGGGTTTCCAGCAAAGCCCCGAGACGTGGCATAAAGCCATTTAATATCGAGGGATTTTGCTCACCGTTGGCCACGATGCGCAGCGGAAGCTCTTTGGCACACCAGCTCTGCGGCGAGGTGCTTTTGATGTTATCGATCCAGATATCCAGCTTTTGCGAAGGCGACTGCACAAAACGGTAGTTCTCTGCCCATACGGTCGAAGATGCCAGCAGCAACGCCACACCTGAAAGCCAGAGTTTCATAGATTTCCTTTATGCGTTTCAAAAACAGAGAAAACAGAAGCCTGCGACAGCGTCAGTTAATGATCCAGGTCCCGCTGTTAGCGTTCTGACAGGCTTTACTGTTGCTATCGACATTCACACAGGTGGCTTTTTTGCTGTTAGCCCGACGCGCACGCGGGCGGTCCTTTTTCAGCGTTTGCGCATACAGCTCGCTTTTCACCAGCGCGCGAGGGGGAACGTAACCCAGCAGTTCCTGTTTATCTTCTTCTGCAACCGCCAGCCAGTCGTTTTCAACGCTGCCCAGTACAGTATAGGTCTTACCGTTTTCTAACTCGCTCAATACTTTGCCACCAAAATCTGGCGTATTCATGACTGAACCGGCATACAGCGCGCGATAGCTGGCATTAATCGGGGTAAATTCTTTCGGTACGGCCACAATATAACGGTGTGTCAGCGTCACGCCATTTACCTGGCTGGTGACCAGCGTATCATCCGTCATCTTCGGCGCAGGCGCTTTACAGCCAACCAGCACAGTGACGACCAAAAGAGGCAATACATTTCGCAATTTCATTCTGACTTTCCCTGCAAAGCGGGTGATGCCCAATAGCGGGACGTTGTTGGCACGAAGGGATGACTCAAGGCGTAGACCACGCACGGGGAACTCGTCATCAAGCGAACAACATCATGGCCTGCAATTCCACTACAAAGTTAACAAGTGTTTAGCACGGATAGCATGATTTTACATAGGCTGCTTAACAATACAATGCTGATTACACGGATATTTTTGGCTGCATCGGTTTGATTTATAAGCAAAGGCATGCAAAGGCAGGGGTTTCTGTCGCGATGGGGAAAGGGGAATACTGAGAGGAAAGCGACTCCCGGAAAGGCCGGGAGTCATTCATGCGGTGAATTAATGTTCTTGTTGAGCCATCAAAAGCGCCAAATCGACCAGGCGGTTGGAGAAGCCCCATTCGTTGTCATACCAGGCGAGAATTTTGACCATGTTACCGCCAATCACCAACGTAGAAAGGCCGTCGATAATGGAAGAGCGCGGATCGCCCTGATAATCACTGGACACTAAAGGTTCGTCGCTATAGCCCAGAATGCCTTTCAGCGGGCCGGATGCCGCCGACTGACGGAAGGCCTCATTCACTTCTTCGGCAGTGACATCGCGTTCCAGCGTGACGGTCAGGTCAACAATCGACACCACCGGCACCGGGACTCGCAGTGAATAGCCTGTCAGACGACCTTCCAGTGCAGGGATAACCTTGCCGAGCGCTTTTGCTGCACCGCTGGAGTAAGGCACGATGGAGAGCGCTGCGGCTCTGGCTCCGCGTAAATCTTTTTCCGGCTGGTCATGCAGCGCCTGACTGTTGGTGTAGGCGTGCGTGGTGTTCATCAGCCCATGCTTAATGCCGAAATGCTGGTGCAGGACTTGTGCCGCAGGTGCCAGACCGTTGGTGGTGCAACTGCCGTTACTGACCACCGAATGTTTTTGCGGATCGTAAAGCTGATGATTGACGCCCATCACCACGGTTAAATCATCGTTTTTACCTGGTGCCGAGATAATGACGCGTTTCGCGCCGCCGCTGTGGATATGCACCGCCGCTTTTTCACGATCGGTGAAGAAACCGGTCGCTTCAATCACAATGTCTACCCCAACATCACGCCATGGAATGTTCGCCGGATCTCGCTCACTGAAGACTTTAATCGGCTGACCGTCGACAGTCAGTTGGCCTTCAGCAGCGGTGACCGTGGCGGGCAAAGTGCCGAGCAGCGAGTCGTATTTCAAAAGATGAGCCAGCGTTTTGCTGTCAGTGAGATCGTTGATAGCGACTATCTGGATGTTGGCATTGCCAAAGGCAGCCCGCAGCACGTTGCGACCGATTCTGCCAAACCCGTTAATACCGACCTTAACCATGTTCAACTCCTTCTCTGTTGTCTATGGCGTTACTGTAGGCCTGGGCAGGTTTGGCGTAAACGACAAAAAAGGATCACATTACGCCATTTTGCGACAATGAAAGCGCTGGCGATATTCACCAGGGGTGAGATGCAGCTGCTTCTCAAACAGACGTCGCAGATTAATGCTGCTGCCAAACCCGGTTTCAAGGGCGATGGTATCGAGGTTATCCCGTGTCTGTTCGAGCCGCTGTCTGGCGGCCGCAAGGCGGGCTTCCGCCACATAACGCGCCGGGGAAGCCCCGGTTTCACGGGTAAACACGCGGGTGAAATTACGCGGGCTCATCGCCGCTTTTTCAGCAAGGCTTTCCACGCACAGATCGGCGGTGAGATTGCCCTGGATCCACGTCAGCAGCCCGTCAATGGCACTCGATCCGGTGCTCTGCTTCAGGTTGTAGCGGCTGAATTGCAGCTGGCCGCCGGGACGACGCAGGTACATCACCATGTCCTGGGCGATGTCGCGGGCGAGGCTGAAACCGTAATCTTCTTCTACCAGCGCCAGGGTTAAATCAAAGCCGAGGCTCACGCCGCCGGAGGTCCAGACGGGTCCGTCCTGCACATACAGCGGCCCGGCTTCGACCTGCACGTCCGGGTAATTCGTTTTCAGTTCATCCAGCATTCGCCAGTGAGTCGTGGCGTGACGGCCGTTCAGCAGCCCGGCCTGGGCCAGCAGCAGCGCACCGCCACAAACGGAGGCGACACGTCGGGCGTGTGGCGCCGCCAGAATCAGCCAGTCGACCACCGCGATGGCTTCCTGCTCGTTGTGACCTCTGCCAGTAATAATAATGGTGTCGAGTGGCTCGCGCGGATCGAGCTCGTGCAGCCGGTGATCGGCCAGCAGGTTTATTCCTGACTGGCCGTGGATAACCTGATGCGGTTGGGTGGTGGCCAGCGCCACCTGGTAACGAGGACGCTGAGGACCTTCCGGATGCAGACGGTTAGCCTGCATCAGAATGTCGGCGATACCGGCGGACTCAAACAGCATGCCGCCGTCGGGGACGATAATCAGGATTTTCTTCATGTCCTGAAAAGTACAATTTATCCAGAATAAGTCAAGTCGACAGTGACGGCTCTGCCTCGCTTGCCGCCCCTTTTTTCATCGGGATCGCCGCGATAATCAGCGCCCCGAGCACCAGGAACCCGGCCACCATGAAGATCCCCGCGTTGAAATTACCGGTGATGTCTTTCATCAACCCCATCAGCAGCGGGCCGAGCGCCGCCCCGGTCATCCCGGTGGCGTTGATCACCGCAATCCCTACGGCACGCGCCCGCAGTGAGATAAAGCGGTCCGGTGTGGTCCAGAAAATCACCATCGCCGCGAACGCCCCGGCGGAGGCCATCACGATGCCGCTGAACTGCCAAAGCGGGTTGCTGCTTGAGGCGGTCAGCATCCAGCCTGCTGCGGCAAACAGATACGGCAGCAGGGTGTGGAATTTGCGCTCGTTGAGCCGGTCGGAGCGTTTGCTCCACCACACCATCGCCACGATGGTACAAACCTGTGGAATGGCGCTGAGCAAGCCAATGGTCACGTTGCTGCTGGTTTCGTTGAAGCTGCGCAGGATAAGCGGCGTCCAGACGCTCAGCGCGCTCAGGGTATTGGTCAGGCAGAAGTAGGCGAGGGTGTAGAGAATAATAATCGGCGTGAATAACTCGCGGGCCAGGCTGCGCGGGGGCAGCAGCGAACTTGTTGCGGCGAGCTGCGTTTTTTGCAGCGCCAGTTTGTCGGCTTCCAGCATCTCATTCAGGCAGGCTTTATCGTCCGCAGTCAGCCATTTGGCCTTCGACGGACTGTCATCCAGCCAGAACCAGACCACCAGCCCGAGCAGCACCGACGGGAAGCCTTCCAGCAGGAACAGCCATTGCCAGCCTTTCAGGTTCAGCAGGCCGTCCATGTTGAGAATGTACCCCGAAGCCAGCGAGCCGAGCGCCATCGTTACCGGCATCGCAATCATAAACAGGGCGTTGGCGCGGGCGCGGTAGCGGGCCGGGAACCAGTAGGTTAAATACAGCAGCAGGCCCGGCAGGAAACCGGCTTCGGCAATGCCGACCAACATGCGCAGCACGTACAGACTGTTCGGCCCGGTGGCGAACATGGTGGCAGTGGAGGCGATGCCCCAGACCACCATCAGCACCGCAATCCAGCGGCGCGCGCCGACGATGCTCAGCATCACGTTGCTCGGAATGCCGCAGACTACGTACATCACGTAAAACAGGGTGGTGGCGAGGCCAAACATGGTGCTGGTCAGGCCCAAATCTTTGCCCATCGTCAGCCCGGCAAAGCCAATGTTGATGCGGTCGAGATAGGAGAACACGAACAGGATAAACAAAAAGACGATCAGGCGACGGAACAGTTTTTTGATAACGGCTTGCTGGCGCGGGTCCAGCGGCGGGTCCAGAGGCAATTGTGCAGGCGTATTGCTCATGAATAGCTCCACAGAGTGATTATTAGAATGTTTTGATGGGACGGCTAACGTATAGAAAACAACCAGCAGAAGCGTCAATGTAATGTTTCAGAAATGATACGTAATTGTTATGTGTGTGGCATTTATGAATCATAATGCGACAGCGATCGCCTCTTGCACCGGGGCTTGTCGATCCACCGCGCAATGCTGCTATAGCCGTCACAGATTCACAGGTATAATCGGCGGAAATGTCGACTTTTTTGGGTAAGGAAACGCATGAGCACTCTACAAAAATCCTCTGACGACGCCGCCTTCCATCGCGAAGAGTTTCCGTTTTACTGGATAGTCAACGTCTACGCGCGCTACACGCAAATCATGGAAATCACGCTGAAAAAAGCGCAGCTCGACGTCTCCGGCTTTCGCGTGCTGATGGTCACTCACCAGTACGGCAAGGCCAGCATTTCGCAGATTGCCGAATACGCGATGGCGAAAATGCCGACGGTCACCAAGATCGTGGGCCGCCTGCGCGACGAGGGCCTGGTCACCACCGCCAGCAGTGAAAACGACGCCCGTGTCACCGAAGTGATGCTGACCGACCTCGGGCGGCAAAAGGTCGAAGAGGCCTGGGCGCAGGCCAGCAAGGTGTTCGACAAAGGCTTCAAGGGCATGAGCGCCAGCCAGGTCGCGAAGATGAATCTGGCCCTGGCGAAGGTGCTGGATAACCTCAACGAGCTGTAGTCAAAACGCCGAATGGCGAATTTGTGACCTGCGTATAATTTTCACTCAATCCTCTGTAATTCCTCAACTTTTTTAAGCCAGCCGTCGTCCGCGCTGTCGACGGCTCGTTCACAGCCTTCCCCTCTTTTACCTTATTTTTCATCAGTCTAACTACAAGACCTTGCATAAATAAAGGTTAATCGCTTGTTGCTTTTCTGTGAATTTAACGTGAAATATTACTTGAATATTCATCTAAATCTTCCATGATTGACGTAACGTTAGTCAGGACAAAAGGTCGCATTGACGACCGGCCTGAATCTGATTCGAATTTTCTGGTTAAGGTGTCAATCATGAAGCCAGTTACTGTGAGCAACGGTTTTGTTGGGCAGTGCGTCCTCGGTGAGGGCGACCTGCAGTTTGCGGTTAAAGACACGCTGGACGTCGCCAGGTATCGCACTCAGGCCGGGTGTCCGGCGCTGGAAGATGTCCCCGTCGCGGCTCGCCATGCCAGCGTGGTGTCGGCGCTGCTGGACAATCGCTGCGTGCTGCGGGGCAAAACCGTGCTGCACGAGTTGGCGTTTGGCGTCACGGGCATCAATCCCTGGGGCGGCACGCCGCGCAACGTCAACTTTCCCAGGCTGATCCCCGGCGGCTCATCGAGCGGCTCGGCGGCGGTGGTGGCCTCCGGCGAGGTTGATTTTGCGATCGGCACCGATACCGGCGGCTCGGTGCGAATGCCTGCGGCCTGTTGCGGCGTGCTGGGCCTGAAGCCGGGGTTTGGCGTGCTGAGCCGTGACGGCGTGATGCCCGCTGAAAGCTCGCTGGATTGCGTAGGGGTTTTCACCCGCGATGCAGCTACGCTGCGCCAGGTGCTGGAGCGCCTCGCGGTCCCGGTAGGCGAAGCGCTGACTGACCTTCCGCCGATGAGCTACTTTGCCATCGCGACACCTGAAATCGACGAACGCATTCTGAGCTTCCTGCACCAGCGCGACGTCACGCCTGTCGACGCTGAACTGCTGCATTTTGCTGATGCCCATCGGGCAGGGCTCGCCGTCATCAGCCATGAAAACTGGCTCGCCCTCGGCCCGCTGCTGGCAAGCGGTAAAATCTCCGCGGACGTGGCAACGCGTATTCGCGCCGGGGCTGATGTCAGCCAGCAGGCGCTGAATGCCGCCGAACAAACCCGCGCGCAGTTTAGCGCTGAGGTGGACGCGTTGCTGGCGCAAACCCCGCTGCTGGCGCTGGCGACGTTGCCTGAGCTGCCGCCAACGCTCGAAGAGGCCAAAGATCCGCTCAGCGTGGTCAATCTGACGCGGCTGGTGCGACCGTTCAATCTCAGCGGTCACCCGGCGCTGGCCATTCCGGTTGGCGTAATTGATGGCCGCCCGGTGTCGCTCCAGTTGGTGGCGGCGAAGGGTCACGACGGGCTGCTGGTGCAGGCCGCCGAGTGGTTGCTGTCGCGACGACGTCACTAAGCTAATTTTCCCGTTTTTTCTCTAAAGATTTCAGTGAGTGTGACTCATTGCGGCCTCGCTCGTCCTGTGAATGCCGCAGATAACAATAATCCGGAGGAAGCTATGTCCGCCTTACAGGTTCGCGAAGAGTTGGTTCCGCTGCTCAATGACGTTGCCACCCGAAGCGCTGATTTTGAACATCAGCGCCATATCTCTGACGACGTGATTGCCCGCTTTAAGCAGGTCGGCGTGTATCGCGCGCTGGTGCCGAAACTGTACGGTGGCGACGAATGCTCCCCGGCGCAGTTTTGCGAGCTTATAGAGCAAATCTCTACCGCCGACGGCTCAGCCGGATGGGTGGCAAGCTTCGGCATGAGCCCGTTTTATCTCGGGGCGCTGCCGCCGGATACGCTGAAAGAGCTTTATCGTGACGGTCCGGACATCGTGTTCGCCGGCGGGATTTTCCCGACTCAGAAAGCGCAGCAGGTCGATGGCGGTTACCGCGTCAACGGACGCTGGAGTTTTGCCAGCGGCAGCATGGGCGCGTCGGTGCTCGGCGTGGGGATTTTGCCCGATGCCGAGCAGGCGTTACCGCGCATGGCAGTGCTGCCGCGCGAAAGTGTGTCGATTGACCCGGTATGGGACACCGTCGGCCTTGCCGGAACCGGCAGTCATGATCTGCTGGTCAACGACGCTTTTGTGCCGCACGAGTGGACCTTTGTTCGCGGCGGCGCGCTGAATCTGGAAGGGCCGCTGTACCGCTATCCGGTGCTGTCGCTGGCGACGCAGGTGTTGTCCGTCGTCGCTCTCGGCGTGGCGCGTGCCGCGCTCAATGAAATTTATACCCTCGCACATCGCCAGCAGTCGGTGACCGGCGCGCCGCGTCTGGCCGACCGTCCACAGGCGCAGATGCAGATTGCCCGTTGCGAAGCGGATTTACGCTCCGCTCGCGCCTGGTTTTACGAGGCGATTGACGAGGTGTGGCAGCGCCTGCTGGCGGGCGATGAGGCCAGCTGCGAACAGATTAACGCCTTACGGCTTTCCTCCACCCATGTGACGCGCGTGGCCGCAGAGGTGGCGCGTCAGGCGCTGGCCCTCAACGGCATGAGCGGCGTGACGATGACCAGCCCGCTGCAACGCTACGTGCGCGACACCCTGGTGATCACCCAACATGCCTTTATGGGCGACCTCTCGTACCTCAACGCCGGTACGGTCTTTTTCGGCGGCAAACCGCTGCCGGGTTATTTGTGATTGTGAAGAAGGAGCAACAGATGAGCCAGCCAACAACTTTACGCGTGCTGTTTTGCATCGGCGTGAACCAGAACTTTTTTGACGCCAGCCAGGCGGAGGCCAAGCAGGTCTGGGCGGCGTTCGGGGTGATGATGAAAGGCATCGACGAGACGCCGGGGATCCGCGTCATCGGCAATATGGACGACGACCAGCTGATGGTCGGCCCTTCCACCACCGCGCCATGGACCACCTACGTGCTGGCGGATGCCGAGCGCCTGGAAAACGTCGCTGCGGTCTGCAATCTGTTCCGCACCACACCGGTCGGCGACGGCGGCAGCAAGCTGTGGAAGTACTGCAAAATCGAAGCCCGCGTGGGCCGCGAACTGATTATTCAGAGCTGACGATGAACGCCCAGGATGCGCTGCGCTTGCAGCAGCTCGAAGCGTGCCAGGCGGCGCGGGTTTGCATCAGCGACTACATGCGGTTATGTGACGACCTCGAAAGCCCAGAAACGGTGCAAGCCATCGGCGCGCTGTTCAGCGAAGACGCCTGCTGGGAAGGGCTTGGTGAGTCCTATGCCACGCGGCTGGGGCGACACACCGGGCGGGTGGCCATCGAAAAAATGATGGCCAGCTACGTCCGTCACCCGGCGCATTTTGCAATGAACGCGCACTTCCTGTGTTCGGAAGCGCTGCGCCACGGCCCCGATGGCGTGCTCACCGGGCGCTGGCTGATGCTGCAAACCTCGGCGTTTACCGCAGGCGGCGCGCATCTTAATGCCGCAGAAATTCGGGTGACCTTCGGCGAGGAAGCGGGCAGAACGGTGATGCGCCATTTCACCACTCGCAATCTGTTCAGCCGCCCGGTTGACCATTGGCAGGCGGCGGACACTTTACCGGTGCCGGACACAAAATAAGACGTGCAGGAGAATGGACATGCAGTGTGACCACATCATCAACGTAAAAAACATCGACCCGACGGTAGAGCCACAGCTCAGCCACGAGGAGATTGCGGCGCTGGTTAAACATGACCGGGTGCACACCTCGCTGTACACCTCGGAAGAATTGTTCCGCCTGGAGCTGGACCGCATCTTCAGCAAGACCTGGGTGTGGGTGGCGCACGCCAGCGAAATTCCCGATACCGGTAGCTTCAAGACCACCGAAATCGGCACCCAGCCAGTGATTGTGGTGCGCGACCGCAAAGGCACCGTCCACACGCTGCTCAACCGCTGCCGCCACCGCGCGGCGACGGTGTGCGAGCATCGCAGCGGCAAAACCAACAGCTTCGTCTGCCCGTATCACGGCTGGGGCTATGCGCTGGATGGCAGCCTGCGCGGCGTGCCGCACCCGGAAAGCTATGCCGACCAGCTCGAAAAAGGCGAACTGGGCCTGGTGTCCCTGCGCACCGAACAGTACGCGGGCATGATTTTCGCCACCTTTAACGACGACATCGAACCGCTGGAAGATTTCCTCGGCGTCGCCAAAAAGTGGATGGATCTGTTTATGAAGCAGGGCGCGGGCTATCCGATCAAAACCGGGCCAGCGCACCGCTTCCGCTTCCCGGGCAACTGGAAAATTCAGCTCGAAAACACCACCGACGGCTACCACTTCCCGGTGGTTCACCGCTCGTTCCTGAGCTCGGTCGATAAGCAAACCGAAGAGATGCTCAACTTCGTGGACGGCAGCGGCTACGTGGAAGATTTGGGCAACGGCCACAGCGTGATGGTGATGATCCCCGAACTGGTGGATCTGGATGCGAATCTCGATGCGCCAATCCCGGAACGCTTTGAAGAACTGGCCGCAGCGCTACGGGCCGATCACGACGAAGAGCAGGTACGCCGCATCGTGCGTGCAGTCGGCGGTTCCGGCTTTAACCTCAACATCTTCCCGAACATCGCCTGTTCGATGGCATTCTTCCGCGTGCTTCAGCCTGTTTCGGTGAACGAAACCGAAATTCATCACGCCGTGATCACTATGGACGGCGGCCCAGAAATCGCCAACCAGGCGCGCCTGCGTCTACACGAACATTTCCAGGGGCCAATGGGCTTCGGCACGCCGGATGACTCGGAAGCCTGGGAGCGTGTGCAGCGCGGGGCCACCGCGGGCGATGACCTGTGGATCATGCTCAACCGCGGGCTGGCGGGCGAATACCGATCCGATGACGGACTGCGCAGCGACGTCAGCGCCGAAACCGGGATGCGCGCGGCGTATCAGCAGTGGAAAAAGTTGATGACGGAGAACGACCAATGATGACCCCAGACTCGGCCCTGTTTACCGCGATGGCGGTGGTGAACCTTGAAGGGGACCTGCTCGATCAGGGCGAATTTAACGCCTGGCTGGACCTGTGGCAGCACGACGGCCTGTACGTGGTGCCGATTGACCCGAATGAAACTGATTTCAAAAACACCCTTAACTATGCCTGTGACGATCACCACATGCGTGAAAAACGGGTGAAGCGCCTCTACAGCGGCGAGTCAATTTCCACCACTCCGCGCGCCCGGACTTTGCGCACGCTGTCGCGTTTTCGCGTGCTGGAAGCGAGCGACGAGCAGATTGTGGTGCGCGGCGCGCAGTCTCTGTGGGAACACCGCAAAGGCCACAGCCGTCACTATGCGGCGGACATCACCTGGCAACTGGCGCGTCACGGCGACGGCTGGCTGATTCGCCAGAAGGTGATCCGCCTGGTCAACAGCGACGATGTGCTGCACAGCATCGGCTACATCCTGTAAGGAGCGTGACATGACGCAAACCGTATTAGTCACCGGCGCGGCGGCGGGCCTCGGCAACGTGATTGCCGCCCACCTGCTGGCTCAGGGTTTTCAGGTGGTATTAACCGATGTTGATGCTGCGCGTGCGCAGCAGGCGGCAAAGGTGCTGGACAGCGACAAGGTGCTGGCGCTGGGGCTCGACATCCGTCAGCCGGATGATTTTGCCCGCGCGCTGGAGCTTACCGTGGAGCGCTTCGGCAGCCTTGAGGTGCTGGTTAACAATGCCGCGCTGACGCTGGCCACCCCGGTGATGGACATTCCCGTCGATGAATTCGACAGGGTTATCTCCACCAACCTGCGCGGCACTTTCGTGGGCTGTCAGACGATGGGGCGCTATTTCGCCAGCCGCGGCTACGGGCGAATCATCAACCTCGCTTCACTGGCCGGGCAGAACGGCGGCACCGCGTCGGGTGCGCATTACGCTGCGTCGAAGGGCGGCATTCTCACGCTGACCAAAATCTTCGCTCGTGAGCTCAGCAAATCCGGCGTGACGGTCAATGCCATCGCGCCAGGTCCGATGGATTCGCCGATGGTTCACGCCCTGGTGCCGGAAGAGAAAATGGCCGGGCTGTTGCAAATGATCCCGGTTGGCAAGCTCGGCGAGGCGGAGTTTGTCGCCCAGACCGTGGCGTTACTGGCTTCAGAGCAGGCGTCGTTTGTCACCGGGGCGACCTGGGACATCAACGGCGGGCTGTTCATGCGCTGAGGAGCGAGATCATGCTGACACTTCAGGTTATCCGTCGGGAGTTGCAGGGCGAGGTGGTGCTGCTGACTCTGGCGCACGCTGAGGGGCTTGAACTGCCTGCCTTTCGCGCTGGGGCACATATCGACCTGCATTTGAGCGACGAGCTGGTGCGCCCGTATTCGTTGTGCGGCGATCCACAGGACCGCCAGCATTATCAGCTTGGCATTCTGAAAGACCGCCAGTCGCAGGGCGGTTCGCTGGCGGTACATGCGCTGCGCGAAGGCGATGCGATAACCGTCAGCGAGCCACGCAATCTATTCGCGCTGGATGACACCGCCGCGCACAGCCTGCTGATTGGCGGCGGGATTGGCATCACGCCGATGCTGGCGATGGCGGCCGAACTGCACGCCGCCGGGCGTTCGTTCTCACTGCACTACTGCGCCAGAGCGCGCGGGCAGGCGGCGTTTCTGCCGCAGCTGGAAACTGGCCCGTATGGCGGACAGGTGCGGCTGTGGTTCAGCGATGAGCAGCGCCTCGATTTGGATGCTGTGCTGAGCGACGTGCCGCCGGGCACCCACGTTTACGTCTGCGGCCCGACGCGGCTGATGGAAGCGGTCAACGAGCGTGCCTTGCATCACGGCTATTCGGCGCAGCAGATCCACCAGGAGTGTTTCAGCGCCGAAGTGCAGACCACGGGCGAGGCGTTTGAAGTGGTGGCGGCCGCCAGCGGTATTACCGTCAAGGTGCTGGAAGACCAGACCATCGTCGAGGCGCTGGCCCAGGCGGGGTTGAAGGTTACCGTCTCCTGTAAACAGGGGATCTGCGGCAGTTGCCTGACCGACGTGCTGGCAGGCGAGCCCGATCACCGTGACAGCTATCTCACCGATGAAGAAAAGGCCGACGGCGACCAGATTTTGCTCTGCTGCTCGCGGGCAAAGTGCGGCCGCCTGGTTATCGATTTGTAAGGAGAACCCCATGACTCTGCAAACTGAATTTCGTAATGCGATGGCCCAGCTCGGCAGCGCGGTGTCGGTGATCACCACCGATGGCCCGGCGGGTAAATTTGGCTTCACGGCCTCGGCGGTGTGTAGCGTCACCGACCAGCCGCCGACGCTGCTGGTGTGCATGAACCGCAACTCGTTCGCCCATGAACACTTCAAGCGCAACGGCAGCCTGTGCGTCAACGTGCTGTCGAGCGATCACCAGGAACTCTCGGGTATTTTTGCCAATGCCAGCCTGCGTTCGGAGCAGCGTTTTTGCCACGACAGCTGGCAGGTGCTGACCAGCGGCTCGCCGGTGTTGAGCTCGTCGGTGGCGAGCTTCGACTGCCTGATTGCTGATTGTCATGAAGTGGGCAGCCACTCGGTCTTTTACTGTCAGGTGCAGGCGATCCGCATCAGCGAGCAGCCGCGCGGCCTGGTCTATTTCAACCGTCGCTACCATGCCGTCGGGCATGACGTTGAGGCGTAGGCCCATTTAATAAGAGGCAGCGCGAAATGAGCAATGTGGCAACTGAACACGGCGTGACCGCAGGCGCAAGACCCCACGACGCGCAGCAGATGCGCAAGCTGGTGATGGCTTCGGTGCTGGGTAACGCGCTCGAATGGTACGACTTTTTCCTCTATGGCACCGCTGCGGCGCTGGTCTTCGGCCCGCTGTTTTTCCCGGTGGGCGGCGACCCGTTACAGGGCACGCTGCTGGCGTTCTCCGGTTTCGCGGTTGGTTTTCTCGCCAGACCGCTCGGCGGGATCGTCTTCGGGCATCTCGGCGACCGTTACAGCCGCAAAATGACGCTGATCATGACCCTGACATTAATGGGCGCGACCACCTTCGTGATTGGTCTGCTGCCGGTGTATGCCCAGGTTGGCCTGTGGGCACCGCTGACGCTGATCATCCTGCGTTTCTTACAGGGCGTGGCCTCGGGCGGCGAGTGGGGCGGCGGGGTGCTGATGCTGAGCGAAAACGCCCCGGCGGAAAAGCGCGGGTTTTATACCGCCTGGAGTCAGATGGGCGTTTCCGGCGGGTTTGTGCTCTCGGCCTTCGCCTTTTACCTGGTGCAACAGCTGCCGGAAGCCGCGTTCATGAGCTGGGGCTGGCGCGTGCCTTTCCTGCTCAGCATCGTGATTTTCCTGGTCGGGGTCTACATCCGCAAAAACATTCGCGAAAGCAAAGCTTTTGTGCAGGCGCAGCCGCAGGAGAAGCACGAAAAAATCCCGCTGCTGATCCTCGTGCGCGAGCACCCGAAGGCGCTGTTGCAGGCTATTGCCCTGCGTCTGCCGGAGAACGGTGCGTCGTACATCTTTTTCACCTTCTCGGTGGTGTATGCCAAACACATCGGCATCAGCACCGGGGAAATCATCAGCGCGGTAACGCTGGCGATGCTGGTGGAGTTCTTTTCGATTCTGTTCTGGGGCGCGCTGTCGGACCGCATCGGCCTGAAACCGGTCTATTACATCGGGGTGATTGGCCTGCTGGTGATGGCGTTTCCGTTCTTCTGGCTGCTTTCCACCGGCAGCTACGGCTGGGTGATGCTGGCGATGATGCTCGGGTTACCGGTGTGTCACGGGGCGATGATCGGCACCCAGCCCTGCATCATGAGTGACCTGTTCCCGGTGCGGGTGCGCTATTCCGGGCTGGCACTGGGACATGAAGTCGGCTCGATTTTCTCCGGCGGGCTCGGGCCGATGCTGGCGGTGGCGCTGCTGATGGAGTTCGACGCCTCGTGGCCGGTTTCCCTGCTGCTGATGGGCTATGCATTACTGGCGTGGCTGGCGCTGTGGAGCCTGCCGTCCGCCAGATAATTAACAAGGAGTGAAGCATGAGTATCACTGTTGAGTCCATCGCCTGCTGGCTGGTGGATATCCCGACCATTCGCCCGCACAAGTTGTCGATGGCGACGATGGGTTGCCAGACGCTGACGATCGTGCGCATGACCTGCGCGCAGGGTGTGGGCTGGGGGGAGGCCACCACCATCGGCGGCCTGAGCTACGGCCCGGAAAGCCCGGAAGCCATTAAATCGGCGATTGAAACCTACCTCTCGCCGCTGCTGTGTGGGCAGACGTTCAGTGGCGTGGCGGCGCTGGCGGCAAAAATGAACGCCAGTGTGAAAGGCAATACCTTCGCCAAATCGGCACTCGAAACCGCGTTTCTGGACGCGCAGGGCAAAGCGCTCGGCGTTCCGGTCAGCGCGCTGCTCGGCGGCGCGGTGTGCGAGCGGCTGCCGGTGCTGTGGACGCTTGCCAGCGGCGATACCGACAAAGACATCGACGAGGGCAAACGCCTGCTGGCAGAGGGGCGGCATAACACCTTCAAGCTGAAAATTGGCGCACGCGATCTGACGACCGACATTCGTCACGCGCTGGCGATTAAAGCCGCGCTGGGGGATGACGTCAGCATTCGGGTGGATGTGAATCAGGCCTGGGATCTGACCACCGCCATGAAAGGGATGAGCCTGCTTCAGGAGGGGGGAATTGACCTCGTGGAGCAGCCCGTTGCGCAGTGGGACCGGCAGGGGTTAATCACCCTCAGCCAGCGTTTCGCCGTGCCTGTTCTGGCCGATGAAGCAGTGGCGACCAGTCACGACGGCTACGCGCTGGCCAACGGCGGCTTTACCGGCGCGTACGCGTTGAAAATTGCCAAAGCGGGCGGCCCGGCGCAGGCGCTGAAACTGGCCCATGTGGCTCAGGCTGCGGGCGTGGCGCTGTACGGCGGCACGATGCTGGAGGGCACGCTCGGGACCGTCGCCTCCTTACACGCGTGGTCGACGCTCAACCTGCAATGGGGTACCGAGATGTTCGGCCCGTTGCTGCTCAAAGACGACATCGTGGTGCGTCCGCTCGACTTCAGCGCCGGGCAGGTGACGCTGCCGCAGGGGCCGGGGCTCGGCATTGAAATAGACACCGACAAACTTCGCCATTACGCCAGACCGTAGAGGACAAACACATGCTTTTTAAAGTTGAAATGCAGGTCAACATTCCGCCGTCGCTGCCGCAGGCACAGGCCGATGACATCAAAGCCAAAGAGAAAGCCTATTCGCAGCAGCTTCAGCGTGAAGGCAAATGGCTGCATATCTGGCGCGTGGTAGGGCAGTACGCCAACGTCAGCATTTTTGACGTCGCCGACAACCAGGAACTGCATACGCTGCTCACCGCGCTACCGCTTTACCCATACATGACGATCACCGTGCAGCCGCTGTGCCAGCACCCGTCGTCGATTGATGCTTAATTCCGATAAAAAAACACCCTACAAGAGGACTACGCAATGTCAGTGAATCCAGCAAAACAAACCGAACTGGAAACCTTACTCGCCATCAGCAGCGGCCTGAATTCCGCGCAGGGCAGCGATCGCTTTAAGGCCATCATGCATCAGTTGCTCGGCGACCTGTGCCAGACCATCAAAAAGTTCGACATCACCGACGAAGAGTTCTGGCTGGCGGTGAACTACCTCAACGAGCTCGGCGAGCGCAAAGAGGCGGCGCTGCTGGCAGCAGGTCTTGGCCTGGAGCATTACCTGGATATGCGTGCCGATGAAAAAGAGGCCGCCGCCGGGAACGACGTCGGCACGCCGCGTACCATTGAAGGCCCGCTGTATGTGGCGAATGCGCCGCTGAGCAAAGGTTTTGCGCGCATGGACGACGGCAGCGAGAAGGCCGAAGCGATGTGGCTGCACGGGCAGGTGACCGATCTGCACGGCAAACCGGTGGCCGGGGCGGTGGTGGATATCTGGCACGCCAACACCCTCGGTGGCTATTCGTTCTTCGACGCCTCACAGAGTGAATACAACCTGCGCCGTCGCGTCGAAACCGATGCCGAAGGGCGCTATGCAGTGCGCAGCATCGTGCCGTGCGGCTATGGCTGCCCGCCGGATGGCCCGACGCAGAAGCTGCTGACCGGCCTTGGCCGTCACGGGAACCGTCCGGCGCACGTGCATTTCTTCGTTTCCGCGCCGGGCTTCAAACACCTGACCACCCAGATCAACCTCAACGGTGACGAATACCTGTGGGACGATTTCGCCTTTGCGACCCGCGAAGAGCTGATCGCCGACCCGGTGAAAATCACCGACAGCAAACTGGCGCAGCAGCGTGATATCAATGAGCCGCACACCGAGGTCAGTTTCAATTTCTCGCTGGTGGCGGCGAATGAGAGTAATGAAGAGAGTCGCGGCAAGCGCGCTCGCGTGAAGGAATAACGGATGAGTGCCCGGCAAGCTTAGCCGCCGGGCACTATTACAGCGCGCGGATCTCTTTCGAACGCAGCGTTATCCGCACCGGTACCGACTTATACGACGGCGTGCCGCTGTCCTCATCGCGATAGCTGAGCGGCACCAGCACGTTGGCTTCCGGATAATACGCCCCGACCGAACCGGCCGAGATGTTATAGGCCACCACGGTAATGTCATTCAGGCTTTGAGTGCAGTCCGGCAATGCGGTGGTGATATCCACCCGGTCACCATGCTCCAGCCCCAGTCGCGCCATATCACCTTCGTTCATAAACAGCACATCTCGGCGGCCAAACACGCCGCGATAACGGTCGTCGAGCGCGTAAATGGTAGTGTTGTACTGGTCGTGGCTGCGCAGGGTGATCATTCGCAGCGTGTTGTCCCCGAGCCCCGGCGCGTTCTCATTCACCCCGTCGAACAGCGAAAACATCGCTTTCCCGCTGGCGGTTGGCCAAACGCGTTCAGTCGGCGGCAGCGGCATTCTAAAACCGCCAGGGACGCGGATCCTTTGGTTGTAATCGCTGAAACCGGGGATCGTTTTTTCAATCAGGTCACGAATGCGGTCGTAATCGGCGACCAGTTCGGCCCAGTGAACTCGGGTCTGCGGCAGCGTCGCCAGCGCCATGCCCGCTACAATCGCTGGTTCGGAGAGCAGTTGCGGCGAGGCGGGTTTCAGCTTGCCGGAGGAGGCGTGAACCATCGACATAGAATCTTCGACGGTGATCGACTGCTTGCCGGTCTGCTGCATATCCAGCTCGGTCCGCCCAAGGCAGGGGAACAGATAGGTTTCTTTAGCGACCAGCAGATGCGTGCGGTTGAGCTTGGTGCCGACGTGGACGCTGAGATCGAGCTTACGCATCGCCGCGAACGCTTGTTCATGATCGGGCATGGCGACGGCAAAATTGCCGCCCAGACACAGCAGCGCTCTGGCTTCGCCGTTGATCATCGCCTGGGTTGCCGCCACGGCATCGTGCCCGTGTTTCTCAGGTGGCGTGAAGCCAAATACCTCTTTCAGGCGCGATAAAAAGGCCGCCGTCGGTTTTTCGGTGATGCCGACGGTGCGGTTGCCCTGTACGTTGGAGTGACCGCGCAGGGGGCAAATGCCTGCGCCGGATTTGCCGATATTGCCGCGCAGAAGCAGCAGGTCAGCAATCAGGCGCACGTTTGCTGTGCCTTTGTTGTGCTGGGTGATGCCCATGCCGTAGGTGATAATCGTGGCGTTCGATTTGGCGTAGGCCGTGGCGACGCTAGCCAGGTCGACGCGGCTCAGGCCCGATTCCCGCTCAATCGACTCCCACGACGTCGCCGCAATATCGGCGGCAAATGCCTCAAATCCTTGGGTGTGCGCGGCGATAAATTCATGGTCCAGCACGTCGCCACGTTCGGTTTCTTGCTCCAACAGATGTTTGGCGATGCCTTTGATGGCCGCCGCATCGCCGCCCGCCCGCACCTGGAAATAGGTGGAGGCGATGTCGGTCGAGCCGTAGGTCGCCATTTCAATCACGCTTTGCGGATCGGCAAACCGTTCCAGCGCGCGCTCTCGCAACGGGTTGAAGACGATAATCGGCACTCCGCGGCGCGACAGCTCGTGCAGCGTGCCCATCATTCTCGGGTGGTTAGTGCCCGGATTATGGCCGATGGAAATCACCAGCTCGGTGTTGTCGAAATCATCGAGCGAGACGGTGCCTTTGCCGATACCAATCGAGCGCGGCAGACCGGTGCTGGTGGCTTCGTGACACATATTGGAGCAGTCGGGGAAATTGTTGGTACCAAGCTCACGGGCGTACAGCTGGAACAGATACGCTGCTTCGTTCGAGGCGCGACCGGAGGTGTAAAACTCGACCGCATCCGGCGGCAGCCCGCGCAGGATCTCGCCGATGCGTTCAAACGCCTGCTGCCACGGCACCGCGCGGAAGGTGTCGCTGGCGCGATCGTAGACCATCGGTTGCGTCAGACGGCCATAGCCTTCGAGCTCAAAATCGCTTTTCGCCAGCAGCGAGGCTACGGTATTTTCGGCGAAAAATTCGGGCGTCACCCGTTTGCTGGTGGCTTCCCAGGTCACCGCCTTCGCGCCGTTTTCGCAGAACTGGAAGGTGGATTTGTGCTCTTTGTCCGGCCAGGCACAGCCCGGGCAGTCGAAGCCGTCCGGCTGGTTGGTGCGCAGCAACGTGGCGGGGGCGTCGAAGGTATCCATTTGGGTGCGCACGGCAATTGCCGTCGCTTTCAGCGCACCCCAGCCGCCCGCCGGGCCATCGTAATGCCGGATGCCGGGCACGGCGCGTCTTTTGTTGTTCATCTGGGCTCCTGCAAAAAAGGTCAGAGAAAGTCTACACCTCAGCAGTTAACAGATTAACAACAAAAAAGGATCAACGTGTAAGGGAAGGGGAATGACTTATGAGGAGGCCATACAATGATGGCCCCGGAAGGCATTACTCATTACCCCAGCGGTTGAGGAACTCGGCGATGTCGTCGATACGCTGTGCGTCAATGCCTGCTTCAACGGCCATCTCCTGCTGCGCTTCTTCGCTGATTTCTTCGTTGTTCATCAGGCGGGTCACTAACAACTGGAAATACAGCGCCAGCGCATCACGCTCCGCGTCCTGTACGGGTTTAGCTGCTTCCGTCGAGTACTCGTCGGCGATGTCATAATACTTCAGTGGAATGTCAGTGTTCATAAAAGCCTCTGGCGTTATCTCTACGGGAGACAAAGAAAAAACCACGCAGCTGCGTGGGCCTGAGATCGGAACATAACCACCCACATTTTGCAATACGGTTAGAAACCATCACGAGCAGATGTTGAACAGAACGTTCATTATGACGCCACCTTTAGTTTTAGCGGGTGAGGGGCGTGGCTACGCGTTATTTTTCGCTGGTCTTGCGCAGCGGCTAATCCCAGTATTATGCGACGTCAACTCTAAGGAAGAACCTTGATATGCCATCATTTCGTCTGACACTCGTTGCTCTGCTCACGGTATGGAGCTTCTCTGCCACCGCCCATGAGTCCACGCTTAATAAGGTCAAAGAAGCCGAAACGCAGCTCAACGCCAGGGTGGGGTATGCAGAAGTCGATCTCGCCAGCGGCAAGGTCCTCGAAAGCTATCGCTCGCAGGAGCGTTTTCCCATGATGAGCACGTTCAAAGTGCTGCTTTGTGGGGCGGTGTTATCCCGCGTTGATGCCGGCCAGGAGCAGCTCGACCGTCGTGTATTTTACCGTCAGAGTGATCTGGTGGAATATTCACCCATCACTCAGCAGCATGTAAAAGACGGCCTGACCGTGGGTGAACTCTGTCAGGCGGCCATCACCATGAGTGATAACACGGCGGCTAATCTGTTGTTATCCAGCCTTCAAGGGCCGAAGGGGCTCACCGCTTTCTTGCGTAAAACAGACGACAAAGTAACCCGTCTTGACCGCTGGGAGCCAGAATTGAACGAGGCCCTGCCAGGGGATGAACGCGACACAACGACGCCGGAAGCGATGACACAAACCCTGCGCAAGCTGTTACAGAGCAACGCGCTCTCCGCCAGCTCGCAGCGGCAGTTAAGGGACTGGATGGAGGCCGATAAGGTTGCCGGGCCGCTTCTGCGATGGGTGCTCCCGACGGGGTGGTTTATTGCCGATAAAACCGGGGCGGGCGATCGAGGCTCACGCGGGATCGTTGCCGCACTGGGACCGGATGGAAAACCGTCCCGGATAGTGGTCATCTACCTGACCGAAACGAAGGCCACCATGGACGAAAGAAATAAGCAGATTGCTGAGATTGGGCAGTCCCTGATTAACCACTGGTAATAAAAAAAATCCACGCCGGAGCGTGGATTTTATGCAGCAGAGCTGAGGGCTTAGACGTTGAACAGGAAGTTCATCACGTCGCCATCTTTGACGATGTAGTCTTTGCCTTCGGCGCGCATCTTACCGGCTTCTTTCGCACCTTGTTCACCTTTGTAGGTGATGAAATCTTCGAACGCGATAGTCTGAGCGCGGATAAAGCCTTTTTCGAAGTCGGTGTGGATTTTACCTGCGGCCTGCGGAGCCGTTGCACCGACAGGGATGGTCCATGCGCGAACTTCTTTCACGCCAGCGGTGAAGTAAGTTTGCAGGTTCAGCAGCTCGTAACCTGCGCGAATTACACGGTTAAGACCGGGTTCTTCCAGACCCAGTTCGGCCATGAACTCATCACGATCTGCGTCATCCAGTTCGGCGATATCGGATTCAACCGCCGCACAAACGGCAACCACCACAGAACCTTCTGCGGCAGCAATTTCACGCACTTTATCGAGGTACGGGTTGTTTTCGAAACCGTCTTCGTTCACGTTGGCGATGTACATGGTTGGCTTCAGCGTCAGGAAGCTCAGGTATTTTATCGCCGCTTTATCTTCTTCAGTCAGATTTTTCAGCGCGCGCAGCATACCGGCGTTTTCCAGCTGTGGCAGGCATTTTTCCAGAGCAGCTTGTTCAGCTTTCGCGTCTTTGTCGCCGCCTTTGGCTTTTTTCTGCACACGGTGCAATGCACGTTCGCAGGTGTCGAGATCCGACAGCGCCAGCTCGGTGTTGATAACATCGATATCATCAGCCGGGTCGACTTTATTATTCACGTGAATGATGTTGTCGTTTTCAAAGCAGCGAACCACGTGGCCAATTGCTTCGGTTTCACGGATGTTGGTCAGGAACTGGTTACCCAGGCCTTCACCCTTGGATGCGCCTTTCACCAGACCGGCGATGTCGACGAATTCCATGGTGGTGGGCAGGATGCGCTGTGGCTTCACGATTTCAGCGAGCTGATCCAGACGCGGATCGGGCATCGGCACCACACCGGTGTTCGGCTCGATAGTACAGAACGGGAAATTGGCTGCTTCGATGCCCGCTTTGGTGAGCGCGTTGAACAGGGTGGATTTGCCGACGTTAGGCAGACCGACGATACCGCATTTAAATCCCATGATGTAAATCACCTTAATCTTTGATAATCAACCTGTTGCAAGTAACAGATTGCAGAAAAGTAAACAACTTCGCCTATTATACACGGCGGAGGGTAAAATTGCCGCCCGCCGGGGCGTTATTGTGCTTTAAAAGCGTGTAAGCGGTTGGTCGCTTTTGTCAGGCCATCTTTCAGCCACACTTCCGTGCAGCGTGCCGCTTCGTCAACCGCTTCGTCTATCAACTTCTGTTCAGAAGCCGGGGGTTTACCCAGAACAAAGCCGACAACTTTGTTTTTATCGCCCGGATGGCCAATTCCCACGCGTAAACGGTGAAAATTCGGGTTATTGCCAAGCTTGCTGATAATGTCTTTTAACCCGTTATGGCCGCCATGGCCGCCACCGAGTTTAAATTTCGCCACGCCCGGCGGCAGATCCAGTTCATCATGCGCCACCAGAATTTCGTCTGGTGCGATGCGGAAGAAGGTTGCCATTGCTGCCACAGATTTCCCGCTGAGGTTCATGAACGTGGTGGGTACCAGCAGACGGACATCTTCGCCATCGACGTTGATACGCGAGGTGTAGCCGAAGAATTTGCTCTCTTCGCGCAACGGCGCGCGGAAGCGTTCAGCCAATAAATCCACATACCACGCGCCTGCGTTATGGCGAGTCGCGGCATATTCGGCCCCCGGGTTGGCGAGGCCGACAATCAGTTTAATCGTCACGTGTTTAGTCCTGAGTGCGTCGATATCTGGCGCGTAGTGTACTGTAATCGCTGCGGTTGACAAAATGCCGTAAGCCAGACGACAGGGAAAATGAATAGTTGCCTAACTGAATAATTAAAATACTTAGAGTTCAGGCTGTTATTTGTAAAGTTTTGTTGCTCAGATGTTCATAATTGTGATCGCATGCGCACTTAAAGACAAAGGTGTTGTCTATACTTTACACACAAGGACCAGGGGTATTCCCTGTCAACCCAAAGTTCCGGAGGTGACATATGAAACGCAGAAACGCTTCGCGACTCGGTAACGTGCTCATGGGTTTAGGATTGGTGGTGATGGTTGTCGGCGTCGGTTACTCTATTTTAAACCAGCTTCCGCAACTTAACCTGCCACAGTTTTTCGCCCACGGCGCCGTGTTGAGTATCTTCCTCGGGGCTGTTTTGTGGCTTGCAGGCGCACGTGTTAGCGGCCATGAACAGGTCAGCGACCGATACTGGTGGGTGCGTCACTATGACAAACGCTGTCGTCGGGACAGCCACCGCCACAGCTAAGATTCAGCAGAACGGCTCCCTTGGGAGCCGTTTTCATTGAATGTCATGTCCGGTGGTGGCTAATGCCTTATCGGGCCTGCAAACTGCGCAAAGTCATCAGGGAGCCGGGCGCGTAAACATGCCGACGGATTTGCTGTGATAGCTCACCTCATGCGCGTACTGAAAACCAGCCTGTTCCGCCAGATGCACCGAGCGCTGGTTCTCTTCGTCGATAATGCAACACAGCGGCGCTTTCATCTCACTGTCCGCCCATGCCAGCATCGCGTTCAACGCTTCCTTCGCATAGCCTTTGCCATGCACCTCCGGCGTTAACGCCCAACCCGCTTCTGGTGCGGTGAGGGCAGGGGTCAGATCGCGTTTTGCCTCCTGCAGGCCAAACTGCCCGACATAACGCCCGGTCTGTTTCTCAATTACCGCCCAGTAGCCGTAGCCGAGCGCCTGCCAGTGGCCGATATAGCGCAGCAGGCGGCTCCAGCTGACTTCCGCGCTTTGCGGTTGGCCGCCAATAAACTTCACCACTCCCGGGTTTGCCCAGAAGGCCGCTAAATCGTCAAAATCATCCACGGTAAAATGACGCAGTATCAGTCGTTCAGTGTCCAGTCGCGGGGCTTGCGTGAGCATAGTTATCCTTTTAGTGGGCTAAAGCCGTCTTTCAGTCAGGCATTATCGCTAATATCAGCCAGCGCTGCATCGCGATTTGGGAAAAAGGCGAGTCTGCCAGCGATGGGTTTAACCCCGGCGCGGGCCAGCGTGCGTAACGGCTGAAACTCCAGATTGGACACTCGCAATTCGCAGCCTTCAGGCAATTTACTGACGAACCGCTGGAAGGCTTCGAGACCGCCCGCATCCAGCACCGGGACAGCATCCCACTTCAGCACCACGATGCGTTTGTCTGCGATTTTACTTTCCAGGTCGAGAAACACATTCTCCGCCGCAGCGAAAAAGAGTGGGCCGATAACCCGAACCACCAGAACATCATCCGGAACGGAAACGTTCACTGGGGCAAGATGTGTCATTCGCGCGATGCGGCGCATGAACAACAGTGAAGCCAGCACGATACCCACGCTGATGGCGATAACCATATCGAACAGCACGGTGAGTGACAGACAAATCAGCATCACAATGATGTCATCGACCGGAGCACGACGCAGCAGATGCACGACTTTGTGCGCCTCGCTCATGTTCCAGGCCACCATCAGTAACAACGCTGCCATAGCGGAAAGCGGCAGCCATGACAGCAACGGTGCAAGCACCAGCAGCGCCATAATGACCAGTATTGCGTGGATAACCGCAGCGACAGGCGACGTTGCGCCAGCGCGTACGTTAGCGGCAGAACGGGCGATGGCAGCCGTTGCTGTGATCCCGCCAAAGAACGGGGCAATCAGGTTGCCGAGGCCCTGACCGATAAGCTCATTGTTCGCTTTATGACGGGTGCCCGTCATGCCATCCAGAACCACAGCGCAGAGTAAGGATTCGATCGCACCGAGCATTGCCATAGAGAACGCCGCCGGAAGCAGAGCCTGCAACGATGCCCAGCTCAGTTCGAAACTCGACTCCGGCATATTCCACGGCAACACCAGTTGTGGCAGCAATTGTGGAATGCCATTGCCCTGCGTGCCATCACTGAGCACATAGTGAAACTGCGAGCCGATAGTCGCGACATGCCCGCCCAGTAAATTCACCATGCCCATGACCGCGCAACCTGCCAGCAGTGCCGGTAAATGGCCTGGCAGGCGAATCCCCAGCCGTGGCCAGAAGATAAGAATGCCGAGCGTCACGATGCCGATGGCTGCATCACCCGGATTAATGGTCGGCAGCGCCATGACCAATGCGCCCACTTTCTGCCAGTAATGTTCTGGCATAGGAGGCAGTTGCAGGCCAAAGAAATCTTTAATCTGCATGGTGGCAATGGTTATCCCAATCCCGGAAGTGAAACCGAGCGTGACCGAGACGGGAATGTATTCGATAAGGCGGCCAAAACGCGCAAGGCCGAAGAGCACCAGGAACAAACCAGAAAGCAGTGTCGCCATCAGCAGCCCGGCAAGCCCGAACTGCTGAGAAACCGGATAGAGGATCACCACAAACGCAGCCGTAGGGCCGGAGACGCTGTAACGCGAGCCGCCAGCGAGAGCAATAACTATCCCGGCAACCGCGGAAGTATAAAGGCCGTATTGCGGGGGAACGCCGCTGCCAATAGCCAGAGCCATCGCCAGGGGAATGGCAATGATCCCGACGGTTATCCCGGCGATGAGGTCGCGAGTAAAACGGCTAGCGGTGTACTTTTCTTTCCAGCAGGCGTCGATGAGGGCGCGAAACGGTAAGATATCTGCGAGTGTGGCTTTGTTCACAGGGGTCTTCATCCATGAGCGCATCATTTGCTTTTGGAATAGCAAATGAAGGAGGCATTAGTCATACAAATGGGTGATAAGAAATAAAAAAACCCGCCGCAGCGGGTTTTTATACCGTGCTCGATTAATGCTCGAACATAGCAGAGATGGATTCTTCGTTGCTGATACGACGAATCGCTTCCGCCAGCATGCCTGACAGGGTCAGGGTACGGACGTTTGGCAGCGCTTTAATTTCATCAGACAGTGGGATGGTATCGCAGACGATAACTTCGTCGATCACGGAGTTACGCAGGTTACTTGCCGCATTGCCAGAGAAGATTGGGTGAGTCGCGTAAGCAAACACGCGTTTCGCACCACGCTCTTTCAGCGCTTCGGCGGCTTTGCACAGAGTGCCGCCGGTGTCGATCATGTCATCAACCAGCACGCAGTCACGACCTGCTACGTCACCGATGATGTGCATCACCTGAGAAACGTTAGCGCGTGGACGACGCTTGTCAATAATAGCCATGTCGGTGTCATTCAAAAGCTTAGCGATAGCACGTGCACGTACTACGCCACCGATGTCCGGAGAAACCACAATCGGGTTTTCCAGTTTCAGTTGCAGCATATCTTCCAGCAGGATTGGGCTGCCGAAGACGTTGTCTACGGGTACATCGAAGAAGCCCTGAATCTGTTCAGCATGCAGGTCAACGGTCAGTACGCGGTCAACGCCGACGCTGGACAAGAAGTCCGCGACAACTTTGGCAGTGATTGGCACACGAGCAGAACGCACACGGCGGTCCTGACGGGCATAGCCAAAGTAAGGGATTACGGCGGTGATACGGCCTGCGGAAGCACGGCGCAGAGCATCGACCATAACAACCAATTCCATCAGGTTGTCGTTCGTTGGGGCACAAGTGGACTGGATGATGAAAATATCACCACCGCGTACGTTTTCGTTGATTTGTACGCTGACTTCGCCGTCGCTAAAACGACCTACAGCGGCGTCGCCAAGAGAAGTGTACAGGCGGTTGGCAATACGTTGTGCTAGTTCCGGGGTAGCGTTACCAGCAAAAAGCTTCATATCAGGCACGAGAAGAACCTCAGGCATGCGTCCAGTGGTGGATGAATGGGCCAAAAACTGTGCGGGCCAGGCGCATTTCATCCAGGCGGTGTATTAAAGAGCACGATGCAACGTCTGGAACGGGGTGACGTTGTCACCGAAACTCAGTCTGCCCCTTCTAAGGCCTGCATTAACGGTGAGGTGTTTACACCGCGGGCGATAAAGCCCTGCAGCCATTCCGGGGCTTGCTCAAGCACCTGGCGGGCAGCGGATTCGGTGTCAAATTCAGCAAACACACAGGCCCCTGTGCCAGTCAGGCGCGACGGGGCGTATTCTAACAGCCAGGAAAGCGCCGCATCAACCTTACGAAATCGTTTTCTTGCGATAACCTCGCAATCGTTGCTGAATTCACAGTTTAGTAACGTTTCAATTGACCTGTGCGGCGAATTTCTGGGCAATTCCGGATCTTTGAAAATCACCGGCGTCGGAATGCTCACGCCAGGATGGGCCACCAGGTACCATTTTTCAGGCACAGTGACCGGCGTCAGGACTTCGCCCACGCCTTCTGCAAAGGCGGCGTGTCCACGAACAAAAACGGGCACATCCGCGCCGAGCGTCAGACCAATGGCAGCCAGTTCATCGACGGACAGGCCGCATCGCCACTGATGATTCAGCGCCACAAGCACGGTTGCCGCGTTGGATGACCCCCCGCCAAGACCGCCGCCCATCGGCAAACGCTTGTCGATACGGATATCCGCACCAGCGCCGTTGGCCAGGCGGCCAGTCTCGCTCGCCGCTTTCATCAGCAAGCGGGCGGCACGCACGATCAGGTTTTCTTCATCTGGCACGCCTTCAACAGGTGTCAGAAGGCGCAACTCACCGTCCTTTCGGACGTCAATGGTTATCGTGTCGCCGTAATCAAGAAACTGAAACAGCGTCTGCAACGTGTGATACCCATCGGCGCGCTGACCGGTGATGTAGAGAAAAAGATTCAGCTTTGCCGGGGAAGGCCAACGGGTACTCATTTGACTATCCAGCTATCCATTTTGAGTTTGATGCGCTCGCTGCCCTGGGTCAGTTCCATGTTGGAAGGCAGGGCAGGCTTGCTGTCACTGTCATAGCCGCTGTACACCACTTTCCAGGTTTTGCCGTCCTGGGTGTAGTTCAGTTCGCTCAGACGCGCCTGGTCATCCAGTTTGTAATCGGTGGCATCGCCCGGAAGCCCCAGGATCCACTGACGCAGGCTGTTCAACGGAATCGGCATGCCGGTCAGTTTGCCAATCATCTCTTCGGCATCTGTAGAGGTGTAGGATTTTCCTTTGTTGTCGATGAGCGTCACGCTGCCAGGCTGTGCGGTCAGCGACAATTCGGTACTGCCCAGAGGGTTGGTCAGCAGCAGGCGATAGTTATCTTTGCCGGTCTGCTGCCAGAAGAAACGGGCATACACTTTCTGATCATCAGACAGGAAAGCAAACGCGCCACGAGTTTGATACTGGTTGAGCTGACGCACTTCCTGCTGATGCTGTTGCCACTGTGGGGAATCCGGGCTTTTGCCAGGGCCTTTTGGCGCGTTGAGGGTACAGGCGGTCAGGACCAGCGCAGCCAGCGGCATCAGGCGCATTACACGGGTTAAGCTCATCGAAAAATCCTTGATAGACGTTGCAGTTATAACCCTCAATGCTAGCGCCGCGCGCGGGCAGCGTCTACGTTCAAGTTGTCCCAAATCATGATATTACCGATTACTCCGAAAGGGGGCCGTCTCTTTTATTGACCTTGCGCATCCTGTATGATGCGCTCAGACTAACCTTATCAACGCTGGTACTACTCCTGCATTCATGACGCTCCTGGCACTAGGCATTAACCATAAAACTGCTCCGGTCGCGCTGCGAGAACGTGTTTCGTTTTCGCCGGATACGCTCGACCAGGCGCTGGAAAGCCTGCTTTCCCAGCCGATGGTGCAGGGCGGTGTGGTGCTGTCGACGTGTAACCGTACCGAGCTCTATCTCAGCGTTGAAGAACAAGAGAATTTGCAGGAATCCCTGATTCGCTGGCTGTGCGATTATCACCAGCTCAACGAAGAAGACCTGCGCAAAAGCCTTTACTGGCATCAGGACGACGATGCGGTCAGCCATTTGATGCGCGTTGCCAGCGGCCTTGACTCCCTGATTCTGGGTGAGCCGCAAATCCTTGGGCAGGTGAAAAAAGCCTTTGCAGATTCCAGCCGCGGCCATATCAATGTCAGCGAGCTGGAACGTATGTTCCAGAAATCCTTCTCTGTGGCAAAACGCGTACGCACGGAAACCGATATCGGTGCCAGTGCGGTGTCTGTCGCGTTTGCAGCCTGTACGTTGGCCCGACAAATCTTTGAGTCGCTCTCGTCCGTCACTGTTTTGCTGGTGGGTGCAGGGGAGACTATCGAACTGGTCGCCCGTCATTTGCGTGAACATCGCGTCAAAAAAATGCTGATTGCCAACCGTACCCGCGAACGCGCGCAAGTGCTGGCGGACGAAGTGGGTGCCGAGGTCATCGCGCTAAGCGATGTTGACGAGCGTCTGAAAGAGGCGGATATCATCATCAGTTCCACCGCCAGCCCGCTGCCGATTATCGGCAA
Source organism: Scandinavium sp. NPDC088450 (assembly GCF_044900545.1). NCBI lineage: Bacteria > Pseudomonadati > Pseudomonadota > Gammaproteobacteria > Enterobacterales > Enterobacteriaceae > Scandinavium > Scandinavium sp. NPDC088450. Next base: position 132,072 of record NZ_JBJDNI010000003.1, read on the forward strand.
AGGCATGGTTGAACGCGCCCTGAAAGCACGCCGTAATCAGCCGATGCTGCTGGTGGATATCGCCGTACCGCGTGATGTCGAACCGGAAGTGGGCAAATTAGCTAACGCCTATCTGTACAGCGTGGACGACCTGCAAAACATCATTCAGCACAACCTGGCGCAGCGCAAAGCGGCCGCTCAGCAGGCTGAAACGATTGTCGAACAGGAAGCCAGCGAGTTTATGGCCTGGCTGCGGGCGCAAAGCGTCAGCGAGACCATTCGTGAATACCGTTCGCAGGCGGATGTTGTGCGTGAAGAACTCACTGCCCGCGCGCTGGCTGCGTTACAACAAGGCGGCGACGCCGAAGCCATTATGCAGGATCTGGCGCGTAAGCTGACCAATCGCCTGATCCACGCTCCAACCAAATCACTTCAACAGGCTGCCCGTGACGGGGATGACGAACGCCTGAATATTCTGCGCGACAGCCTCGGGCTGGAATAGCGCTGCTCTCTCAAATACTCATTACAGGGTGAATTTAGGCCTATGAAGCCGTCTATTGTTGCCAAACTGGAAGCGCTGCATGAGCGCCATGAAGAAGTTCAGGCTCTGCTGGGTGATGCCAGCACGATTGCCGATCAGGAGCGTTTTCGTGCACTTTCAAAGGAATACGCACAGCTTAGCGACGTCGCCAAATGTTTTACCGACTGGCAGCAGGTGCAGGAAGATATTGAAACGGCACAGATGATGCTCGACGATCCTGAAATGCGCGAAATGGCGCAGGAAGAGTTACAGGAAGCCAAAACCAAAGGCGAGCAGCTTGAGCAGGACTTGCAGGTGCTGTTGCTGCCAAAAGATCCAGATGACGAGCGCAACGCGTTTGTGGAAGTGCGTGCGGGAACCGGTGGCGATGAAGCTGCGCTGTTTGCCGGTGATTTGTTCCGCATGTACAGCCGTTATGCTGAATCACGCCGCTGGCGCGTGGAAATCATGAGTGCCAACGAAGGTGAACATGGTGGATTCAAAGAAGTTATCGCCAAGATTAGCGGCGATGGCGTTTATGGCCGGCTGAAATTCGAGTCCGGTGGTCATCGCGTACAACGCGTGCCAGCCACTGAATCTCAGGGGCGTATTCATACTTCCGCCTGTACCGTTGCGGTGATGCCTGAACTGCCTGAAGCGGAAATGCCGGATATCAATCCTGCGGATCTGCGTATTGATACTTTCCGCTCCTCGGGTGCGGGTGGTCAGCACGTTAACACCACCGATTCCGCGATTCGTATTACTCACTTGCCGACTGGTATTGTCGTTGAGTGTCAGGACGAACGTTCCCAGCATAAGAACAAAGCCAAAGCGCTCTCCGTGCTGGGCGCGCGTATTCGTGCTGCCGAAGTGGCAAAACGCCAGCAGGCTGAAGCCTCTGAACGCCGTAACCTGCTGGGAAGCGGTGACCGAAGCGACCGTAATCGCACCTATAACTTCCCGCAAGGGCGTGTGACCGACCACCGCATCAACCTGACGCTTTATCGTCTGGACGAAGTGATGGAAGGCAAACTCGACATGCTCATTGAACCGATCGTCCAGGAATACCAGGCCGATCAGCTGGCGGCGCTCTCCGATCAGGAATGATGACCTTTAAACAGTGGTTAACGCAGGCGATCAGTCGGCTGGCTGAAAGTGAAAGTCCGCGCCGTGACGCGGAGATATTGCTTGGGCACGTCACCGGGAAATCTCGTACTTTTATTCTCGCGTTTGATGAAACAGCATTAACGCAGGAACAGAGCGACGCGCTGGAAGCCTTGCTGGCCCGCCGGGTGAACGGTGAGCCGGTGGCGCATTTAGTCGGCATGCGAGAGTTCTGGTCGTTACCGCTGTTTGTCTCGCCTGCCACGCTCATTCCGCGACCGGACACCGAGTGTCTGGTGGAACAGGCGTTAGCCCGAATGCCTGCCGACTCTTGTTCGGTGCTTGATTTGGGCACAGGGACAGGCGCGATAGCGTTGGCGTTAGCCAGTGAACGGTCTGATTGTGCCGTCACAGCAGTGGATTTTGTTCCTGCAGCGGTTGAACTGGCCACGCGAAATGCCACAAATCTGGCGCTTCGCAACGTCACTCTCCTTCAAAGTAACTGGTTCAGTGCGCTTGAAGGGCAGACATTCAGCATGATTGTCAGCAATCCGCCTTATATTGATGAACAGGACCCGCATCTTGCACAAGGCGACGTGCGCTTCGAGCCAAAAACCGCACTGGTGGCGGCTGAAGCAGGGCTCGCGGACCTGGCGTTGATTATCCGTGAAGGGCGCCAGCATCTGGTTGCTGGCGGCTGGATGCTGCTTGAACATGGCTGGAAGCAGGGTGAAGACGTGCGGGCGCTGTTTTTGAATGCAGGTTACGAGCAAGTGGAAACTTGCCGTGACTATGGCGGCAACGAACGGTTGACGCTAGGAAGACGTAGTGCTGACTGAGAGCGCGTTTAGCGTTATTATTAGCATCATTTTGAAGTTATCTGGCTGCCTGTTGGCAGCCCGCAGTTGGGGTAGGTAATGAGGTCATTAGCGGATTTTGAATTTAACAACGCGCCTTTGTGCGACGGAATGATCCTCATTTCTGAACTGATCCGTGACGATTTCCAGGCCCAGTATGTCATCGACGAACTGGAGCAGTTGGTCAGCCTGGCGCAGGAAGAAATCAGCCCTTCCTGGACTGATACTCGTCAGGTTGAACGCTTAATCGAGCTGTTCTACGGCGAATGGGGCTTTGGCGCCTCTCACGGTATTTATCGTTTGTCCGATGCGCTTTGGCTCGACAAAGTGCTGAAAAATCGTGAAGGCAGCGCGGTGTCACTCGGCGCAATTATGCTGTGGGTAGCACGTCGTCTGTCGATACCGATGATGCCCGTTATTTTTCCGACCCAGTTACTGCTGCGTGCCGATGTGGAAACCGGGGAAATGTGGTTTATCAACCCGTTTACCGGCGACACGCTGGACGAGCACACGCTTGAAGTGTGGCTGAAGGGCAACATCAGCCCGGTGGCAGAACTGTTTAATGAAGATTTGGATGAAGCGGACAACTCAGAGGTTATTCGCAAACTGCTGGACACGCTGAAGTCTGCGTTGATGGAAGAGCGCCAGATGGAACTCGCCCTGCGCGTCAGCGAAGCGCTGCTGCAGTTTAATCCGGAAGATCCTTATGAAATTCGCGATCGCGGCCTGATTTATGCCCAGCTTGAGTGCGAGCACGTGGCGCTGACCGACCTGAGCTATTTTGTCGAGCAGTGTCCGGAAGATCCGATCAGCGAAATTATTCGCGCGCAAATCAACAACATCGCGCACAAACAGATTACTTTGCATTAATCGATTACCTCCTGATAAGGCGATTTTATGAAACAAAAAGTGGTTAGCATTGGCGATATCAAAGTAGCAAACGACCTGCCGTTCGTGCTGTTTGGCGGAATGAACGTGCTGGAGTCCCGCGATCTTGCAATGCGCATTTGTGAACACTACGTCACCGTGACGCAGAAACTGGGCATCCCGTACGTGTTCAAAGCCTCTTTTGACAAAGCCAACCGTTCTTCCATCAAGTCCTACCGTGGACCAGGTCTGGAAGAAGGGATGAAGATTTTCCAGGAGCTGAAACAAGCCTTCGGCGTGAAAATCATCACTGACGTTCATGAAGCCTCTCAGGCACAGCCTGTTGCTGAAGTGGTTGATGTTATCCAACTGCCTGCTTTCCTGGCACGTCAGACTGACCTGGTTGAAGCGATGGCAAAAACCGGCGCGGTCATTAACGTGAAAAAACCGCAGTTCGTAAGCCCAGGCCAGATGGGAAATATCGTTGATAAGTTCGCCGAAGGCGGCAACGACAAAGTGATTCTGTGTGACCGTGGTACGCAGTTTGGCTACGACAACCTCGTGGTCGACATGCTGGGCTTTAGCGTCATGAAAGCGGTTTCCGGCAACTCCCCGGTTATTTTCGACGTGACTCACGCGCTGCAGTGCCGCGACCCGTTTGGTGCTGCTTCCAGCGGTCGTCGTGCTCAGGTAACCGAGCTGGCACGTGCGGGTATGGCAACCGGTATCGCCGGTCTGTTTATCGAAGCTCACCCGGATCCAGAGCACGCGAAATGCGACGGTCCATCCGCGCTGCCGCTGGCTAAACTGGAACCGTTCCTGAAACAGATCAAAGCGATTGACGAACTGGTGAAGAACTTCGATGAGCTGGATACCAGCAAGTAATCTTCTCTTTAGAAAGTAAAAAACCCGCTGCGGCGGGTTTTTTTATGGGCAATGCCCGGCGGCACTACGTTTGCCGGGCCTACGCGTAGGCCGGGTAAGCATCGCGCCACCCGGCATTATCAGGCAAATATCGTCATCAGATAAGCCGCAAACAGAGCCAGATGCGCGGCACCGTTCAGCACATTGGTGCGCCCTGTGGAGAACGAGATGTGGCACAGCACCAGGGACGCCACCATTACGATCATTTCTGGTGCGCCAAGGGCGAAGTGCAGGTCATTGCCCGTTGCGAAGGCAATCAACGTAACAACAGGTACCGTCAGTGAAATGGTGGCGAGCACCGACCCGAAGAACAGGTTCATGGCGCGCTGTACCTGATTGTTCAGCACCGCTTTCAATGCCCCTAATCCTTCCGGTGACAGAATCAACAGCGCAACCAGGAAGCCGGTGAAGGCGACAGGCGCATTCATGCTGGTGAGCAGTGTCTCAAGCGGGTTGGCGTTCATTTTGGTGACCGCGATAACGGCAATCAGATGAACGATCAGCCAGACGGCATGCCAAAGGCTGCTATGGGCGGACGGCTTGCCGTGATGCGGGTCGTCGTCGTCGGCTTCATCTTCATGTTCATACACGAACAGGCTCTGGTGCGTTTTGGTCTGAATCAACAGGAACACGCCGTACATCGCCGCGGAAATCAGCGCGACCAGCAATGCCTGCCCGGTTGAGAAGTTTGCGCCCGGTAAGGCCATGGGGAAGACCAGAACAATAATTGCCAGCGGGAAGAGGGCAATCATGTACTGCTTCAGACCGAATAAATTCATGTACTGCGTAGCAAACTTCTGGCCGCCCAACAGCAGCGAGAAGCCGACCAGGCCACCCGTCACAATCATAATGATCGAATAAAGTGTGTCTCGCATCAGGGTTGGGGCGGCGTCGCCGGTCGCCATTAATGCAGAAATCAGGCTTACTTCAAGAATGACCACTGAAAGGCTTAAAATCAACGAGCCATACGGTTCGCCGAGGCGATGGGCCAGCACGTCTGCATGGCGAACCACGCTAAATGCGCTGCTCAAAATACCGATTAACGCCAGAATATTGATCCCAATAACCACTGGCAGGGACTGGTTGTGACCAAAAAAGGCCAGCACCGCCAGTGCGACCAGCGGGAAAATGAGGGTTGTCTCCTTGTGGCGGGTCTTCACCGCCTCTTGCGCATGTGTCATGAACCATCTCCATTTCAGCAGGTTTTATAATTATAGATAACATAAGGCAATAAAATAACAGACTCGCGGATCATCTTAGCGTTGTTTTACCGAAATTTACCTCAATAAGGAAAAAATGAAGCAAGGCAGTTATAAATCCGGGTTATGTTTAATTTCCGTTTAAATAACAGAATATTGAATTCATAGTAAGTTCATTTAACTGTGCATGGTACGTGATGCGCTCTCATAAAAGCATGGCCGCATACCGCCACTTTCTGGAACTATTTGTGCTTTATTGACGCTCTGTTGTCTTGCAAGCGGCCCGTACTTTGCATATTGTCTGAGAAAGCTGGATACTATTTCAGCAATTTTACAGGGAAATAAGTCGTCGCAGGGAAGTGTGCAGTGGCGGAGGTTAAAAGTGTTAACGCGTGATTTCTTGCTGAAAGCCGATTGCAAAACGGCCTTTGGTGCAATCGAGGAATCGCTACTCTGGTCGCCAGAACAACGTGCAGCGTCGCTTGCCGCCACGTTAGCCTGTCGTCCGGATGATGGCCCGGTATGGATTTTTGGTTACGGTTCGCTGATGTGGAACCCGGCGCTGGATTACAGTGAATCCTGCACGGGAACACTGGTCGGCTGGCACCGTGCCTTCTGTTTACGCCTGACCGCAGGGCGTGGTAGCGCCTGTCAGCCAGGCCGAATGCTTGCCCTGAAAGAGGGCGGGCGCACCACAGGCGTGGCCTATCGCCTGCGTGATGGTGCGCTGGAAGAGGAGCTGACGCTGCTCTGGAAGCGAGAAATGATCACCGGCTGTTATCTGCCGACCTGGTGTAAGCTCGAACTCGATGATGGTCGTACAGTCAATGCACTGGTGTTCATTATGGACCCCAGACATCCGCTGTATGAATCTGACACCAGCGTGCAGGTCATCGCCCCGCTCATTGCCTCGGCCAGTGGGCCGCTTGGCACCAACGCTCAGTATCTTTTCTCGCTCGAACAGGAACTGACGAAGCTGGGGATGCAGGATGAGTGCCTGAATGAACTGGTGAATAATGTGAGGCATTTGCTGGGTGGGGAAAACCTGCCGAGGATTGCGTAACAGAAATGAAAAAGCCCGGAGTGTCCGGGCTTTGACGTTTCAGGCGGGCACGTAGCTTATCGAGTGCTCCAGAGACTGGCTGTGACTGTCGATGAGCACATTCCATGTCCCGCTGTACGGCACGGTCAGATAGGCATCTTCCCGGTTTTGCACGCTGAGGATATCGGTCTGCACATCCGTTACCTGCTTTTTAGCACTCATCAGGTGAATGTGACAGCGCTCAGAACACCGTACTACCACGGTATCTCCACCAAATAATGTCAAACTTGCTTTTACCATCGCCATTTTTTACCCCGTCGCCATCAGTCAACGCACTCCCTGCCGAGAACTCCTGCGTGTGATGTTGTTCACAAATCACTCATGGCATAACACCAAAGCAGGGGCGTGCTGATGCTGATTTTGATCAAAAAATGCCGTAACGATTCAACAAAGATGACATTACTCCTGAAACCATTCAGCTTGCATGGCGTTTGTCAGCCAAACCTGCGCCAGGGGCAGATTAAATGCGGAAATGACCCGCGGTTGTAGCAAGGTCGCCCGCCTGGCTTTGTAATGCACCCGCCGCAGCGGCGGATTCCACCACCAGTTCAGCGTTTTGCTGCACCATGCGGTCAAGATGAATAACCGCATGGTTAATCTCCTGAATCCCTTGCATTTGTTCGCTGCTGGCAATGCTGATCTCACGCATGATCCCGGAAACGCTGCCGATATTGGTCACAATATCCTGCATTGTTTCACCGGCAAGTCTCACATAGTGGGAGCCCGTGGCAACGCTCTGTGTGGTGGAATCGATTAAGGTTTTAATCTCTTTGGCCGCCTGTGCGCTGCGGCTGGCAAGGTTACGCACTTCACCGGCAACCACAGCGAAGCCGCGGCCTTGTTCACCCGCGCGGGCCGCTTCTACAGAGGCATTGAGTGCCAGAATATTGGTCTGGAAGGCAATGCCATCAATGACGCTGGTGATGTCGCCAATTTTGGCAGACGCGCTTTCAATAGCCTGCATGGTGTCGATGGCGCTGGAGACCACATCGCCGCCTCTGGAGGCCACTTTAGTCGCTTTCTCTGCCTGCGCGCTTGCTGCTGTTGCTGACTCTGTCGACTGAGCCACAGACGCGGTGATCTGCTCGACGGCGCTCGCCGTTTCACGCAGGCTGGAAGCGGCTTGTTCGGTTCGGGCAGAAAGGTCGCGGTTGCCTGCTGCAATTTCCTGTGCTGCAGTTTGTACTGAAGAAGTCGCATCGCGTAATTGCAGCATCACCTGCGCCAGCTTGTCGCTGAAGAGGTTGAAGGCATGAGCGATTTGCGCCACTTCATCTTTACCATCTTCTGGCAGGCGCTGCGACAAATCGTTAGTTCCATTACCTATCGCCAGCATGGCGTCGCGAATGGTCAGCAAGCGCTTGAGCATGGCCGCGACCAACAGGTGCACCACGCCGCCGCCAATCAGTACCAGCAAGATAAGCGTAAGGGCGGAAGCCTTCAGCAGTGCATTCATGCCAGAGGTGGCATCGCCTTTATCCAGTGCGACAACCAACAGCCAGTGCGTGCCCTGAACAGGCACGGCAGAGAAAATTTTATCGCTCGCGCCCAGATTGCCTGAAACGGTTTCACCCGCAGCCAGCGATTTTAGGCTCACGCCCGTAATGGCTTCGTTGAACGGTTTCAGGGTTAATGCCGGATTGCTGGCGGCAATCACGCTGCCATCATTGCTCAGCAGCAAACCGCTGCTGTTGGGTGTGGGGCGAATTTCACGCACGTTAGCCACCACGCTGTCCATGGTGACATCCCCGGCTATCACGGCTTTCAGCGTACCGTTGTCTTTTACCGGGACGGCAAAGGTGACGACCAGTTTCCCTGTTCCCGCATCAACATAAGGCGCGGTCACCACTGGCGCATCATCATGCAAAACCTGTTGGTACCACGGGCGACTGGTTGGGTCGTAGTCCGCAGGCACGCCTGTCGGGTCGGAAAACTTTGCTGTTTTCGTCGCATAGCCGACGTACACGTTACTGAAGCCACCGGCTTTCGCCATTTGCAGGAACTGGGGAACGGGATCGTCGCTGAGTGCGGCTTTATCCAGCGACGAAATCATGGTCATTTTGCTGCTGACCCAATCGGCTATCGCGAGGCCATGGCTCGTTCGGGTGCTGGTTAACATTTCGCGTTGCGATTCAAGATTATCGCGGCGAGTGATTTGATAGTTGATGATGGTGTTAAGAAGCAGCGCTACCACCAGACATCCGGCGGTAGCAGCGATAATGCGCGTGCGAATGGAACGAAACATAATATATTCCTGCTGTGTTGTTTGGCTTGCATATCGGCAACACAACGGGGAACTTGATGCTGGAAGCGGGGCTATAAGAAAAAAGAGTTTATCAGCGCTTTTTGACTCAAAACGTTAATACTTTATCCGCCGCGAGCGTCCACTGAGCGAGCTCAATCAACGTGCCAATCTCCACGCCATCCGCCAGCGGGAGGCTGCTTATTCCTCTGCCATCGGCGCAGGTTTTACACAGTTTTATTGGAATGTTTTGCGCGGTAAGAATTTCCAGCATTTGTTGGATATTGTAGCCCTCAGCCGGCTTTTGGCCTTTCAGCCCGGCGGTCACCGCATCGGACATCAGAAACAGTTTCAACTCCAACGGGCCTTGCTCACACAGAGCAATCGCCAGGCGAAGGCTGTTAAATAAGGATTCGCTGCCGTAGGCCGCGCCGTTCGCGATAATCACCATCTTTTGCATAGTCACTCCCTGGAAATAGCTTGGACAACAGGATGTTACTGCGTTCTCTCGCTACTGTCCAAAGCGACCAATTAAACCTGCGGCAGCAAGTTGATGCCCCTTGAGCTTCTCAAACAATGCTTCGCGTGTCAGCCCGGCTGGCAGAGTCGGTGGCAAATCGGTGGCAATTAACGTGAAGGTGTAATGATGAGCGCCGCTGCCGGGCGGCGGGCAGGGGCCATACCAACTGTTTGTGCCCGGCGTGTTTTTGCCCCCGGTAAAGCCATTGGGCGATTTTAGCGCGTCGGGTGCAAAACCAGTGGCAGACGGTGGAATGTTATAGGCCACCAGATGCGTCACTCCAAGACCCTTCTGGCCTTCGGGATCGTGAACGATAAGTGCAAGGCTTTGGGTTTGCGGCGGAATGTTACTCCAGACCAGCGGTGGCGAATTATTCTTGCCAGTGCAGTTGGCATTTTTCGGATCATTACCGGCAAATTTCTGGTCAAGCAGCGCGTTGTCGGCAAACGCGGGGGATTGCAGAATAAACAAATCGCTGGCGTGAACCACGCCGGAACTGAACAGCAGGGCACTGCAAAGAGCGAAACGAAGCGGCGGGCTCATAAGCGCAACTCTTACAGGAAAGGTGGTTTAAATGTAGTCAATTTTTAAGGATCTTCCTGAAATTCGCCCCGAAGCTGAAACGAAGAGCCAAAGCCGTTAAAATAGTAAAAATGTGTTTGTCTTACCGCCCTCAACTTCTGCTGTTATTACTCTTGCCGCTGGCAGGAGGTGTCGCAGGTGCCCGCCAAACCTTTATCGAACAAGCTGAACATCCTTTTGATAACACTTCTGCAGAACTTCCAAGCCTGGGTATTGCAGCCGACAACCACGAGAGTGAAAAGCATCTCGCGGAAGTGATCAAAGCCTTTGGTGAAGCGAGCATGGAAGATAACGGTCTTGATACGGGCGATCAGGCCCGGCTGTTTGCCATCGAAAAACTCAGCCATGAGCTGAATGCCGAAGTGAACCAGCAGCTCGATTATTGGCTTTCACCGTGGGGAAATGCTTCGGCAGACTTGCTGGTGAATGGCGAAGGGAAGTTTACCGGTAGCCATGGCAGCTGGTTTGTCCCGCTTGATGATAACGACCGTTACCTGACGTGGAGCCAGGTGGGGTTCACGCAGCAGGATGAAGGGCTGGTGAGCAATATTGGCGTGGGTCAGCGCTGGATAACGGGAGACTGGCTGCTGGGATACAACGCATTCTATGACTCCGTTTTAGGCCAACATCTTCAACGTGCGGGTTTTGGCGCTGAGGCCTGGGGCGAATATTTACGCTTATCGGCCAACTATTATCAGCCTTTCAACAACTGGCATGACGACAGCGACACCCAACAGATACGCATGGCGCGCGGCTATGACCTGACGGCAAAGGCCCGTCTGCCGTTCTATCGCTTTATCAATACCAGCGTCAGCTTTGAACAATATTATGGGGAAAGTGTCGACCTGTTCCATTCCGGCACCGGTTACCACAACCCGATGGCTGTTTCGCTTGGGCTTGATTACACCCCTGTTCCGTTAGTTACGTTTACCGCCGCTCATAAACAGGGCGAAAGCGGCGTGAGCCAAAATAACCTCGGCCTGAAACTCAATTACCGTTTTGGTGTGCCCTTAAAGAAACAGCTCGAATCGGGTGAAGTGGCGGCGTTTACCTCGTTGCGCGGTAGCCGTTACGACAGCCCGGAACGGACAAATCTTCCGGTGGTTGAATATCGCCAGCGTAAAACGCTCTCAGTGTTCCTCGCCACACCGCCCTGGGATTTACAACCCGGCGAAACCGTCGCGCTGAAATTGCAGGTTCGTAGCCGCTTTAAAGTGAAATCATTGACGTGGCAGGGTGATTCACAAGCATTAAGCCTGACGCCACCGGTGAACCGCAACAGCGCGGACGGCTGGACGGTGATTATGCCTGCGTGGGATTACAGCGAAGGGGCAAGCAACCGCTGGCATCTTTCGGTGGTGGCTGAGGATGAAAAAGGGCAGCGCGTTTCTTCCAATGAAATCACGCTGGTGCTGACGGAGCCGCTGGTGAGTTTCCCTGCGGCGACGTCAGAGGCGCTCTGGAACCCTTAAAAAATGCGTTCCTGGTGAACCCACACTGCCGCTTCCACACGAGACTTCAGCTTCATTTTCTTCAGCATATGCTTCACGTGAACTTTCACGGTGCTTTCAGTGATGTCGAGACGGCGGGCGATCATTTTGTTCGGCAGGCCCTGGGCAATCAGCTTCAGGATATCTCGCTCGCGCGGGGTGAGCTGATTGATATCTCTGTCGGAGGTCGCGCGGTTGGCACGCAGGCTGGCAGCCAGCACTGGCGTTAGCGCTTCACTCAACACCATTTCACCTGCGGCGGCCTGCTGCAGCGCTTTCAATAACTCTTCCGGCTCCATGTCTTTCAGCAGATAACCGTCTGCGCCACGTTTCAGTGCAGTCACCACGTCTTCTTCATGGTTCGACACGCTGAACACGACCACCCGACCAGACAACGCTTTTTCGCGCAGTTTATCGAGCGTTTCCAGGCCGTTCATGCCCGGCATGTTGAGGTCGAGTAAGATCAAATCCGGATCAAGGGCTTCTGCCAGCTCAATCCCTTGCTCGCCGTTGCTGGCTTCGCCCACGACCTGAATATCAGGGGCCATGCTGATTAACTGCTTTACGCCAGTGCGCAGCATCGGATGATCGTCAATTAACAGGATGGTGGCCCGTTCCTGATTACTCATGGATTTCTCCTTGGGGTTGTGGAAGCGGTTTTTCTGGAATAAAGGAAACGACAACTTCTGTTCCACCGGTATCGCGACGTCTGACTTGGCAATCACCGCGCAGGCTTTGTGCCCGGTCTCGCATAATGATTAAACCATAGTGGTTAGTTCGCTCGGCATGATCCGGCACGCCGCGACCGTTGTCGGCGACGGTGAGTCGAACCTGATTGTCGTTCTGCGTCACCGACACGGTGACTTCCGTAGCTTCAGAGTGTTTAAGCGCATTGCTCAAGGCTTCACGGGCGATTTGCAGCGCATGAATAGCCTGATGAGAAGGAACAAAGCGCGGAGGAAGCTGGTAATCCAGCTTCACGTCAAAACCAAAACGGGCGCTGTATTCATCACAGCTGGCTTCCAGCGCCGGACGCAGACCCGGCTCGGTTAATTGCAACCGGAAGGTGGTTAACAGCTCGCGAAGCTGCGCCCATGAGGTATTCAGTTCGTTGCGCATCTGGCTGAGCAACTGGCGGCTTTCCGCCGACAGGTCGCTGCCCTGCATTTGCAGACAGCTGACCTGCATCTTCATGCAGGAAAGGGATTGGGCGATGGAGTCATGTAATTCACGTGCAATGGTGGCGCGTTCTTCCATCACGATTAACTGGTGCTGGCGCTCCTGGTGTCTGTCCAGCGCGAGCGTGGCGGTTAATTGCTCAACCAGGGTATCGACCAGTTGCTGCTGGTCATGGCTCAGATGGCGGCCAGCAGGCAGCGTTGCCAGCAGGATACCAAATTGATTATGCGCATCCCCCAGTCGCCATTTCAGCGTGGTTCCACCGCCGGGCAGGGCAGGGAGATCGCGTGGACACAGGAAGCAACCTTTATCATCACAATTCAGCTCAGAATGGCAGCTGAACTCCTGATGGTTCTCTTCGTCTTCCACATCGTAAACCCGCACTTCGATGTCGCGAAGCAGCGTTAATTCTTGCAACCCATTGAGCACGGGAGAGATTCGCTCACAAAGAGGAGCCTGTGAGTGCAGACGACGGTTCGCCTGCCAGAGGAAGCCCAGAATTTCGTTTTTCTGTTCGAGATTGGCGGTTTTTTCCTGCACGCGTTGTTCCAGCACGGAGTAACTTTCCGCCAGCTCTTTGGACATGTTATTCAGCGCCATGCCCAGCGTCGCCATTTCGTTGCGTCCGCTGATGGTTGCGCGCTGGGTGAAATCCCGACGGCTGACGGCACGCGCCATGCTCAGCAGCTGTTCCCACGGATGGAGCAAACGAGCACGCAACCAGACAATCGTGAATAGCAGCAGTAACGCCATAAATACCGCCATCAGACGATGTACCCACACCACATGCTGAATGCGTTTCTCGGTGGTATGGTCGAAGGCGGTCACCAGCTGGTCAATGCGGTTCACAAAACTCGCCACTTCCCCGGCGACAACATCCTGGCTGCGGGCCGCTTTCATGCTCGGGGCGAGTTCCGATTGCCAGTATTGCTGTAAGCCGCGCAGTTGCTGTTGCTGGCCGTCGCGGCGTGCGGCTTCAATCAGTTCTGGGCTCGACACGGTTTGGTTCATCTCATCGAGCAGCTGTTGATCGCTGCCATGCAGTGGAATAGCCGCCAGCAGGCGATAACTCTGCATACGTAATGAACCGGCTTTGTTGATTGCATGCGCGCTGCCTTGCACGCCATGAACCAGACGCGCAGAAATAGCCATGCCGGTCACACCGATAGCGGTGGACAGCAAAACGATAAGCGCCAGTTGATTGACCAGCGTAAGCGGGGTAAAAAGACGTTTAAACATCGACTACATGGCTCCTGACCAGGGATGCAATCCGGGAGTGCTGCTTATTCTCGGATATCACCTGGAGTATACCCATACCCCTAAAGGATTACCTCTTAATTGCCGAAGGGGTCGGGAAAAGGGAGTGCATGGTGAATAACCCTGCAACGCTCGTGATAAACCACACTTTTTTAAGCGATGAGATCTACTCATTTAGAGTGATGGCTGATTTTTGAGCACGATTATGTTCCATTTTCCTTTGATTTATATCAACTTACTTCAGCGCGTAAACCCTAATGTGGCGGCATCAAAACTCCATTATTAGAGGTTTCTATGAGTCAAACTTCCGCTTCGGAAAAGGATAAAGGCGCCGTCATCACCGACTGGCGCCCTGAAGACGCTGCCTTCTGGCAAACACGTGGGCATCGGGTTGCCAGCCGCAACCTATGGATTTCCGTCCCTTGTCTTCTGCTCGCGTTCTGCGTCTGGATGTTATTCAGCGCCGTAGCGGTAAACCTCAATAAAGTGGGTTTTAACTTCACCACCGATCAGCTCTTCATGCTGACTGCGCTGCCGGGTCTGTCTGGTGCGTTGTTACGTGTGCCTTACTCCTTTATGGTGCCTATCTTCGGCGGTCGTCGCTGGACGGCTTTCAGCACCGGCATCATGATTATCCCATGCGTGTGGCTCGGTTTTGCCGTGCAGGACCCAACCACCCCATTTAGCGTGTTTATGATTATTGCGCTGATGTGTGGTTTTGCAGGGGCGAACTTTGCTTCCAGTATGGCCAACATCAGCTTCTTCTTCCCGAAAGCGAAGCAGGGTGGCGCACTCGGTCTGAATGGTGGCCTGGGTAACATGGGCGTGAGCGTGATGCAGTTGATTGCTCCGCTGGCTATCGGCGTGTCCATCTTCGCCATCTTTGGTGGTAAAGGTGTTGAACAGGCGGACGGTTCATCTCTGTTCCTGGAAAACGCCGCGTGGATTTGGGTACCGTTCCTGATTGTCTTCACGCTGGCAGCCTGGTTCGGCATGAACGATATTGCTGCGTCTAAAGCCTCACTGAAAGAGCAACTTCCTGTCCTGAAACGCGGTCACCTGTGGATCATGGCGGTGCTGTATCTGGCGACTTTCGGCTCGTTCATCGGGTTCTCTGCCGGGTTCGCGATGCTGTCCAAAACCCAGTTCCCGGATATCAACATTCTGCATTTCGCCTTCTTCGGACCGTTTATTGGCGCGCTGGCACGTTCAGTTGGCGGCGGTATTTCTGACCGTCTGGGCGGGACGCGCGTTACGCTGATTAACTTCATCGCGATGGCTATCTTCTCTGCACTGCTGTTCCTGACGCTGCCAACCAACGGGCAGGGCGGAAACTTCGTGGCCTTCTTTACCGTCTTCATGGGCCTGTTTGTGACGGCCGGGCTGGGGAGTGCTTCGACTTTCCAGATGATTTCGGTCATCTTCCGCAAACTGACGATGGATCGCGTGAAAGCCGAAGGCGGCAGCGAAGAACATGCGCTGCGCGAAGCGGCAACAGATACCGCTGCTGCGCTGGGCTTCATCTCTGCTATCGGTGCTGTTGGTGGCTTCTTTATTCCAAAATCTTTTGGTATCTCGCTGGAAATGACCGGTTCCCCGGCGGGCGCGATGAAAGTGTTCCTCGTGTTCTATATCGCCTGCGTGTTGATCACCTGGGTGGTTTACGGACGTAAAACTAAAAAATAAGTGTGACTTCTTGATTATCAGGCGCGAGTGAATCGCGCCTTTTTTTTATTCCTCACCAGGGGATAGCTTTCCCGGCCTCTAGTCCTAATTGGTGATAGGCTTCCCACTGCTCTTCATCGAAAAACTGATCGCCGGTGGTTTGTTGCGGAAAGTCTGGGTTTCGCTCCGCATAGCTGGCTGTTGCCAGACTCATCTCATCGAGAAGATGTGGCTTGATGATAATCAGTTCACCTGTTTTGGCAGAAAGCGTCGCCGTCTGCGGATAAGAAATCGTCGCCCTAAGGAGCGGTGGACTGTGGCGTTTCGTCTTTAAGGTCGTTATCGACGTGAAAGCGGGGTGGGTGGCTGACAAGAAAGTAATGTCGATAGCCATGTCTATTTTGGCTTTGCGTACCAGATTTTCGAGATCGGCAAACAGAAAATCAGGGTCGGCCCCACAGTCGGTCACCACAATATGATCGACTCGTCTCTTCAGTAGTGGATACACAGCGGTGTTCTCAAAGTGCCCTCCATCGGAAAGGTACCAAAAATCATCGGTCAGACCGGGGAAACGGGCATACATTTCTGCGAAGAGATAGCATAAATACGAGCGCTTTTTCTCCGGTTTTTTCTGCCGGGTACCGCCCAGTTTAGGGGTCCAGTATCCTAAACGCCCACCGATCAGAAAGAGCAGAAAGGCCAGCCCAGGTTGGGTTTGTGAACCCATGCCCGTCGCAGCGGCAGCGCCTGAAATGGCTAACCAGCGAGAAAGTGAAGTGTTTGTCAGTTCGGGGTCTGCTTCGGGAGGACGCATGCCCGTTTCTGCGCCAAAGGGGCCTATTGTCAGCGCCACACCTTTCCGGTCGGCATTATAAATTCCGCTACGATCGTCGACAGTCTGGTTAATGCAGCAGGTGATGAGATGCAAAGGCCCACCATCGCGCTGCGGAAAATACTTATCCATTTCGGCGTCATCACCGTCCACGGGCTCGGTTACTTGCTTTGTCCGGTCCATGGACTTTTCCTGACGGGAGGACAAAGGGGAACGGCTGAAACGCCAGTTTCCTTTGCCTCCGGGCTGTCCCTGATAGTTCGCAACGGACAGCCATGCCCGCTCAATCCGCGCCCGGTAAAGGTTATGCAGTGAACTGAGGTTGAGAAAAGCAATGATCATTTTGCTTCTGCAAAGCAGTAAAAAAATCAGGGCCGATGCGAAGGCGATGAGGGCTGGCGTGTATCGGTTCCAGCTGTCGTAGGGGGCTGGAACAGAGTGAAGCAAACTGACCAGCGCAGCGAATACGGTGACCAAAGCAAATGCCATGAGGACAAACCCCAGTAGATTGCCCGCGTGAGTCAGGCTCAGCGAAACCTTTTTCTTTTTAGCCATAAACTGGCTGATGAGTTGCTTTATCGGTTTGAATTCCCAAAGCACACGCAAAATGCCAATCAGCGCAGGAGGAAGAAAATAGCGCATCGATCCCTGACTGCCCGTGGAATACTCGTCATACAGTGTGTTACCAAGCACGTTGATGATATACAGCGCAAACAAAGTCAGAGCGATGAGAAGAGCACGACAGGTTGCCTGAGTCAGCTGCAACCGCACTTGCGCAGGGTTTGCCATCTTACGTAGCAGGGACGACCCGGTGCTTATCCAGCAGGCAACCAACAAGGGCGCAAGCCAACAAAGTGGCAGCACTGACACTTTGTACAGAAAACCCGAAATCAACGCGCACCCGAGGATAAAAATGGCAGCCGTTGTCCACCAACGTTCGCAAAACCAGTATTGTGCCGCCAGCCATCCTGCAAACATCAAGGGTGCGGCGATGACCCATTTTGCATTGAGCGGCGGGGTGTAGACCTGAGTGATTTCACCCACCGTGAAGTACAACGCGAGACAGGCGAACATCAGGCTTAGCAGGGTGACGAGCGTCAGCGCGGCGAAAAAGGAACGGAGAATTTGTGTCAGCCCCAATGCTATGTCTCTTCCACCCGCAGGGGTAAGGTAACGTCCGTTTTTTCGCAGCCAGGAGAGCAAAATGGAGTCATCCGCCGCTAGCCCAGCCTGGACTGCGAGCGCATCCTGATTTCCATCATGCAGCCTTCCCAGCATCCCGCCAAGGTAGCCGCCTCCAGACACGGTTGAGAGATAATCATAGCGAACAAATTTCCCGTTTTTCGCCAGCGCCCGTACCACCCCAAGAGAAAATGTCGCGCTGCGTATCCCTCCACCGGAAAGCGCCAATCCGTAAGTTTTCACCGTGTCGGGTAAGCTTGTCATGCCGTGTCGGCTCGCTATGGCAGACCATTCCTGCTCATAACCTTCGGTCGGCCTGCTGTTTTTATCGGTCTCCATTATCCACTCCGGCATCTGCTTTCAGGGTCATTCCCTCAACTGTAGAAGATGCTAACAAATTGTTGCGCCATTCTTTTTCCTGACCGCTTACTCTGCTGATACCACTTAATAACTAGTGATGATACCTGGCCGGTTGGCTGTGCGTCGAACTGGAGCAAAGTTATTTAAAAACAGTGTGATAGAAAATAAAACTCACTAACACTTTGGTGGTATTCGCTCTTTTCGCCCCAATTGTTAACAAAACCCGCCTTGATCGCCATCAATTCCCATCTTCTTTCAGGCAGTTACTTTCGCTGCAATTGTTGCAATGTCGATTTATCAGAGAGCCGACAGGCTCCATATCAGGAGAAACCCGATGAGCAAATTTCTGGACCGGTTTCGCTACTTCAAACAGAAGGGCGAAACCTTTGCCGATGGGCACGGTCAGCTTATGGAAACCAACCGGGACTGGGAAGACGGATACCGCCAACGCTGGCAGCATGACAAAGTGGTGCGTTCCACCCACGGTGTAAACTGCACCGGGTCATGCAGCTGGAAAATCTACGTGAAAAACGGTCTGGTGACCTGGGAAACCCAGCAAACTGACTATCCGCGTACTCGACCAGACCTGCCAAACCATGAGCCGCGTGGCTGCCCGCGTGGGGCGAGCTACTCCTGGTATCTCTACAGCGCCAACCGCCTGAAATATCCGCTGATGCGTAAACGTCTGATGAAGATGTGGCGCGAAGCGAAAGTGCAGCATCCGGACCCGGTTGATGCCTGGGCGTCCATTATTGAAGATGCTGACAAAGCCAAAAGCTTCAAGCAGGCGCGTGGTCGCGGTGGCTTCGTCCGTTCCTCCTGGCAGGAAGTGAATGAGCTGATTGCGGCGTCTAACGTCTATACCGTCAAAACCTACGGGCCTGACCGTGTGGCGGGCTTCTCGCCCATTCCGGCGATGTCTATGGTTTCCTACGCCGCAGGTGCGCGTTATATCTCCCTGCTGGGCGGAACCTGCCTGAGCTTCTACGACTGGTATTGCGACCTGCCGCCTGCGTCTCCGCAGACCTGGGGTGAGCAGACCGACGTGCCGGAATCTGCCGACTGGTATAACTCTTCCTACATTCTGGCCTGGGGTTCTAACGTTCCACAGACCCGTACTCCGGATGCCCACTTCTTTACGGAAGTCCGTTATAAGGGCACCAAGACTGTTGCTATCACGCCAGATTACGCGGAAATCGCCAAACTCTGTGACCTGTGGCTGGCACCGAAGCAAGGCACCGATGCCGCAATGGCGATGGCGATGGGCCACGTTATGCTGCGCGAGTTCCACCTCGACAAGCCAAGCCAGTACTTCACCGATTACGTGCGTCGTTACACCGACATGCCGATGCTGGTGACGCTGGAAGAGCGTGATGGATACTATGCCGCAGGCCGTATGCTGCGCGCCTCCGATCTGGTCGATGCTCTGGGTCAGGAAAAGAACCCGGAATGGAAAACCGTTGCCTTCGATGAGAACGGCGAGATGACCGTTCCGAACGGTTCTATCGGTTTCCGTTGGGGTGACAAAGGTAAATGGAACCTCGAACAGCGCGACGGTCAGAGTGGCGAAGAAGTTCAGCTGCGCCTCTCGATGCTTGGCGGCCATGACGACATCGCGGAAGTCGGCTTCCCGTACTTCGGCGGCGATGGCACCGAGCACTTCAACAAAGTGGAGCTGGAAAACATCCTGCTGCACAAACTGCCGGTGAAACGCCTGCAGATGGCCGACGGTTCAACCTGCCTCGTGACCACCGTTTATGACCTGACCATGGCCAACTACGGCCTGGACCGCGGTCTGGGTGATGCCAACTGCGCCAACAGCTACGACGACGTGAAAGCGTACACTCCGGCGTGGGCAGAGCAGATTACTGGCGTGCCACGTTCGCAGATTATCCGTACCGCGCGTGAGTTTGCCGATAACGCCGATAAAACGCACGGTCGCTCAATGATCATCGTCGGTGCCGGTCTGAACCACTGGTATCACCTCGATATGAACTATCGTGGTCTGATTAATATGCTGATCTTCTGCGGCTGTGTCGGTCAGAGCGGCGGCGGTTGGGCGCACTATGTGGGCCAGGAAAAACTGCGTCCGCAAACCGGCTGGACTCCGCTGGCGTTCGCGCTGGACTGGAACCGTCCACCGCGTCACATGAACAGTACTTCTTACTTCTATAACCACTCCAGCCAGTGGCGTTACGAGACGCTGACCGCGCAAGAGTTGCTGTCCCCGATGGCGGATAAATCCCGCTACACCGGGCATCTGCTGGACTTCAACGTCCGCGCAGAGCGCATGGGCTGGTTGCCGTCTGCACCTCAGTTGGGCACTAACCCGCTGACCATTGCAGCTGAAGCAGAAAAAGCCGGGATGTCTGCGGTGGATTACACTGTGAAATCCCTGAAAGATGGCTCTATGCACTTTGCGGCTGAGCGTCCTGAAAACGGTAAAAACCACCCGCGTAACCTGTTTATCTGGCGTTCCAACCTGTTGGGCTCCTCCGGTAAAGGCCACGAATACATGCTGAAGTACCTGCTGGGTACTGAGCACGGCATTCAGGGTAAAGATCTGGGCGAGCAGGGCGGTCTGAAGCCAGAAGAAGTGGAATGGCGTGATAACGGCCTCGACGGCAAGCTGGATCTGGTGGTGACGCTGGACTTCCGTCTGTCGAGCACCTGCTTGTTCTCCGATATCGTGCTGCCAACCGCGACCTGGTATGAGAAAGACGACATGAATACCTCGGATATGCATCCGTTTATTCATCCGCTTTCTGCCGCCGTCGACCCGGCATGGGAATCGAAGAGCGACTGGGATATCTACAAAGACATCGCGAAGAAATTCTCCGAAGTGTGCGTCGGGCATTTGGGTGTGGAAACCGACGTGGTCACGCTGCCAATCCAGCATGACTCCCCGGCCGAAATGGCTCAGCCGCTGGACGTGAAAGACTGGAAGAAAGGCGAATGCGACCTGATCCCAGGCAAAACCGCGCCGCACATTATGACCGTAGAGCGCGATTACCCTGCGACCTACGAGCGCTTTACTTCTGTCGGCCCGCTGATGGAAAAAATCGGCAACGGCGGGAAAGGCATCGCGTGGAATACCCAGAGCGAAGTCGACCTGTTGCGTAAGCTGAATTACACCAAAGCAGAAGGCCCGGCGAAAGGACAGCCGATGATCAATACCGCGATTGATGCGGCAGAAATGATCCTGACGCTGGCACCAGAAACTAACGGTCAGGTTGCCGTGAAAGCGTGGGCTGCGTTGAGTGAAATCACCGGGCGTGACCACACGCATCTGGCACTGAATAAAGAAGACGAGAAAATTCGCTTCCGCGACATTCAGGCTCAGCCGCGCAAAATTATCTCCAGCCCGACCTGGTCTGGCCTTGAAGATGAACACGTTTCCTATAACGCGGGTTACACCAACGTTCACGAGCTGATCCCATGGCGTACGCTTTCTGGTCGCCAGCAGCTGTATCAGGACCACCAGTGGATGCGTGACTTCGGCGAAAGCCTGCTGGTCTACCGTCCGCCAATCGACACCCGTTCGGTGAAAGCGGTGATGGGCCAGAAGTCCAACGGCAACCCTGAGAAGGCGCTGAACTTCCTGACGCCACACCAGAAGTGGGGCATTCACTCCACATACAGCGATAACCTGCTGATGCTGACGCTGTCACGCGGTGGCCCGATTGTGTGGATGAGTGAAACCGACGCTAAAGAGCTGGGCATTGAAGACAACGACTGGATTGAAGCCTTCAACAGCAACGGTTCCCTGACGGCTCGTGCCGTAGTGAGCCAGCGTGTGCCAGCGGGCATGACCATGATGTATCACGCGCAGGAGCGTATCGTGAACCTGCCGGGTTCTGAGATAACTGGTCAGCGCGGCGGCATCCACAACTCGGTCACCCGTATCAGCCCGAAACCGACCCACATGATTGGCGGTTACGCGCAGTTGTCGTACAGCTTTAACTACTACGGCACCGTGGGGTCAAACCGCGATGAGTTCGTGGTGGTACGTAAGATGAAGAACATTGACTGGTTAGACGGCGAAGGCAATGACCAGGTACAGGAGAGCGTAAAATGAAAATTCGTTCACAAGTCGGCATGGTGCTGAATCTCGATAAATGCATCGGCTGTCATACCTGCTCAGTAACCTGTAAAAACGTCTGGACCAGCCGTGAAGGGATGGAGTACGCGTGGTTTAACAACGTGGAAACGAAGCCGGGCGTCGGCTTCCCTAACGACTGGGAAAACCAGGAAAAATGGAAGGGCGGTTGGATACGTAAAATCAACGGCAAGCTGGTACCTCGCATGGGTAACAAAGCCATGCTGCTGGGCAAAATCTTCGCTAACCCGCATCTGCCGGGGATCGAAGATTACTATGAGCCCTTTGATTTCGACTATCAGACGCTGCACAGAGCTGGCGAAAGCAAGCACCAGCCGATTGCTCGTCCTCGCTCGCTGATCACCGGTCAGCGGATGGACAAAATCACCTCTGGCCCGAACTGGGAAGATGATCTGGGCGGCGAGTTCTCAAAACTCTCGCGCGATCAGAACTTCGAGAACGTGCAGAAGGCGATGTACGGTCAATTCGAAAATACCTTCATGATGTACATGCCGCGTCTGTGCGAGCACTGCCTGAATCCGGCGTGTGTGGCGACTTGCCCAAGCGGTGCCATCTACAAGCGTGAAGAAGACGGTATCGTGCTGATCGACCAGGACAAATGTCGTGGCTGGCGCATGTGTATCACCGGTTGCCCGTACAAGAAAATCTACTTCAACTGGAAGAGCGGCAAGTCCGAGAAGTGCATCTTCTGCTACCCGCGTATCGAAGCCGGTCAGCCGACCGTGTGTTCCGAAACCTGCGTGGGCCGTATCCGCTACCTCGGCGTGCTGCTGTATGACGCGGACATGATTGAGCAGGCGGCAAGCACTGAGAGCGAGAAAGACTTGTACCAGCGTCAGCTGGACGTGTTCCTCGACCCGAACGATCCGAAAGTGATTGAGCAGGCGCTGAAAGATGGCATTCCACAGAGTGTGATTGACGCGGCTCAGCAGTCGCCGGTGTACAAAATGGCGATGGACTGGAGGCTGGCGCTGCCACTGCACCCGGAATACCGCACGCTACCGATGGTCTGGTACGTGCCGCCGTTGTCTCCGATTCAGTCTGCGGCTGACGCTGGCGAGATTGGCAGCAACGGTATTTTGCCGGATGTCGATAGCCTGCGTATTCCTGTGCAATATCTGGCGAACATGCTGACTGCCGGTGATACCGCACCAATACTGCGTGCGCTGAAACGTATGCTGGCGATGCGTCACTACAAGCGTGCTGAAAGCGTTGACGGTGTGAACGACACCAGTGCGCTGGAAGAAGTCGGTCTGACGGAAGCGCAAGCGCAGGAAATGTATCGCTACCTGGCGATTGCTAACTACGAAGACCGTTTCGTGGTCCCAAGCAGCCACCGCGAACTGGCGCGTGACGCCTTCCCTGAGAAGAACGGTTGCGGCTTCAGCTTTGGCGACGGTTGCCACGGTTCTGACAGCTCGTTCAACCTGTTTAACAGCCGTCGTATCGATGCCATCGACGTCACCAGCAAAACGGAGCGTCAGTCATGAAAGAACTGATGATCATCTCCCGCCTGCTGGAGTACCCGGATGCTGCCTTATGGCAGCATCAGCAGGAAGTGCATGACGCGCTGGCAGACTCTGACGTGCTGGAAATGGAGGAAGCGCAGAAGCTTTGTGTGTTCCTGCGTGACCTGACTCAGCAAGATTTGTTGGACGTTCAGGCGGCGTATAGCGAGCTGTTTGACCGTGGCCGTGCGACCTCACTGCTGCTGTTCGAACACGTTCATGGCGAATCCCGTGACCGTGGCCAGGCGATGGTTGACCTGATGGCGCAGTACGCGCAGCACGGTCTGGAACTGGACAGCCGCGAGTTGCCGGATCACCTGCCGCTATATCTGGAATATCTGGCGCAGTTGCCTCGTGAAGAAGCGCTGGGTGGCTTGCAGGATGTTGCACCGATTCTGGCGCTGCTTAGCGCCCGTTTACAGCAGCGTGAAAGCCGTTATGCCGTGTTGTTTGAGGTGCTGCTGAAGCTTGCCAGCACTGAAATCGACGGTGTGAAAGTGGCTGAGAAAATTGCTGATGAAGCTCGCGACGACACGCCGCAGGCACTGGACGCCGTTTGGGAAGAAGAGCAGGTTAAATTCTTCGCCGATCAGGGATGCGCGGATTCAGACATCACCGCCCATCAGCGTCGTTTTTCCGGCGCAGTTGCGCCGCAGTATCTGAATATCTCGACTGGAGGAGAGCGCTAATGCATTTCCTGAATATGTTCTTCTTTGATATCTATCCGTATATCGCGGGAACCGTCTTCCTGGTAGGGAGCTGGCTGCGTTACGACTACGGTCAGTACTCCTGGCGTGCTGGATCCAGCCAGATGCTGGATCGCAAAGGTATGAACCTGGCATCGAATCTGTTCCACCTCGGCATTCTTGGCGTGATCGCCGGTCATGCCTTCGGGATGCTCACGCCGCACTGGATGTATGAATCCTGGCTGCCGCTGGAAGTGAAACAGAAAATGGCGATGTTTGGCGGCGGTGCTGCCGGGGTGATGTGCCTGGTGGGCGGCATTCTGCTGCTGAAACGCCGCCTGACCAGCCCACGCATTCGCGCGACCACCACCAAAGCCGATATCCTGGTGATGTCAGTGCTGGTGCTGCAATGTCTGCTGGGTCTGCTGACCATTCCTTTCTCTGCCCAACATATGGACGGCAGCGAAATGATGAAACTGGTCGGCTGGGCACAGTCTGTGGTGACCTTCCACGGCGGTGCTTCTGCGCACCTGGACGGCGTTGCGTTTATCTTCCGTCTGCACCTGGTGCTCGGGATGACGCTGTTTGTGCTGTTCCCGTTCTCGCGCCTGGTGCATATCTGGAGCGTGCCGGTCGAGTACCTGACACGCAAATACCAGATTGTTCGCGCTCGTCGCTGATTAACGCGCTTTCTGTTCAAGGCCCTGCTGATGCGGGGCTTTTTTCTTTGTGCCCCAGCCCAAATTATTTCCCGCCGCCGCCAGCAGAATCAGCGCACCGCCAAAGATCTGCCACGCATTGAGGGTATGCCCGAAAACCACGTTATCGACAATGATCGCCACTAGCGGGTAAATGAACGACAGCGACCCGATGATCGGCGTGGGCAGCTTCTGAATCGCGCTATAAAGCAGCTGATACATGATGCCGGTATGCACGATGCCTAATGTCAGAAGAATTCCCCACGGGAAAGGGCCGGACAAGGCAGTGAAGTGAGCCAGGGGCAATAACATGACCGCACCGGTGATCACCTGAATGAACGCAATATGTTGCGGCGCAATGGACTGGAGTTTTCGCGTGATAATAGCGGTAAGGGCATAGAAGAAGGCGGCTCCCAGAGCCAGGACGACGCCAGTGAACAAACTGCCATTGTGCCCGTTGAGCTCACTGGACAGCAGCGTGACCACGCCCAGAAATGCCAGAACCAGCCAGCCCCATTTCACTAGTGAAACACGTTCCCCCATCGCCATGCCCATCAGCACCAGCATAAACGGTTGCGTGTTATAGACCACCGTCGACATGCCGATGGAGATGCGTTCATAGGCGGCAAACAGCAATAGCCAGTTAACGACCAGCGCCACGCCGCCTGCGATTGCCAGTAATAAGGTCACGCGTGTCAGCGGGCTAAAAGGCTGTTTGCTGAGACGAATGAAAACAAACAAAGCCAGCGCCCCGATGACGCAGCGCCAGAACACCACATCAATCACCGGTAAGCCGGAGAGCAGAACAAATGCCCCGATGGAGCCAGAAATAAGCATCGCCAGGCTCATTTGCCCGATACCAGATGTAAAGTTACGCACAGGAACCTCCTCAGTCAGAGAGGATATTCTGTGAAATTTATCGGGCATGTTACAGATGTGTTATAAGGAGAAGTAACGATTTATCCTTTTTTAATAAGGCCAAAAGCATGGAACTCTTCATTGATGCTATCGATAAGGCAATCATCACCTGTCTGACCAAAGATGCCCGTGTGTCGCTAAAAGTATTAAGTGCAGAAGTCGGGCTGACATCCCCGAGCACCGCAGAACGTTTAAAACGGCTGGAAGAGCGGGGCGTGATTCAGGGCTACAGCGCAAAAGTGAATCTGGCGGCACTGGGTTATACGTTGCAGGCGCTGGTGAGAATAAAACCGTTACCGGGGCTGTTGCAGAAGGTTGAAAAATATCTGCAGGCGATGGCGCAATGTATTGAGTGTGACAAAGTCACCGGCGAGGACTGTTTTATCGCCCGCCTGGTGGTGACGGACATAGGGCAACTGGATACGTTGCTCGATGGGCTGGCTGAGCTGGCCCAATGCAATACGTCAATTGTGAAGAGTTCGCCTGTTGGGCGACGTTTGCCTGGGGTTTGATTGTGCTGTGGCAGATTGCCAGGTGGCACCTGGCCTACAACGACTTGCCAGATTTTGTGGCTTTGGTTTTTGTAGCCCTGGTAAGCGAAGCGCCACCGGGGAAACAGGCGCGCGAAGAATCCTTCCCATGACGGAATAATAAATGATTCTGGAGGTGGGGTGAGCTGAGGTGCTTTATAAGGTGATGGTGGCGGGGGAAGGATTACCGCTGCTGTCGCCGCGTTCTCTCACCTGCGTTCGAGTCGAACCTTCGGGTCGAAGCTTCTCATCCTTCCCCAGTGGAAGTATGAAATATTGTGCTGATTTGAATGTTTCAGAGAATCTGGAAGATGGTGGCGGGGGAAGGATTCGAACCTTCGAAGTCGATGACGGCAGATTTACAGTCTGCTCCCTTTGGCCGCTCGGGAACCCCGCCAGGGGTATGAAATGCTTGAGCGAAATACTTTTTGATGGTGGCGGGGGAAGGATTCGAACCTTCGAAGTCGATGACGGCAGATTTACAGTCTGCTCCCTTTGGCCGCTCGGGAACCCCGCCAGGGGTGT
>NZ_JBJDNI010000003.1:159017-159098 GCF_044900545.1 Scandinavium sp. NPDC088450
GATGGTGGCGGGGGAAGGATTCGAACCTTCGAAGTCGATGACGGCAGATTTACAGTCTGCTCCCTTTGGCCGCTCGGGAAC
>NZ_JBJDNI010000003.1:159194-253261 GCF_044900545.1 Scandinavium sp. NPDC088450
GTACCCCGCCAGGGGTGTTGGCTATTCACTGCGGGAAGGATTGTCGTTACCTGCGGTAACGCTCTCTCGCTGTGGCTCGAGTCGAACTTCGAAGTCGTTGACGGCAGATTTGCAGTCAGCTCCCTTATGATCGCTCGGGAACCCCGCCAGGGGTGTTGGCTATTCACTGCGGGAAGGATTGTCGTTACCTGCGGTAACGCTCTCTCGCTGTGGCTCGAGTCGAACTTCGAAGTCGATGACGGCAGATTTGCAGTCAGCTCCCTTATGATCGCTCGGGAACCCCGCCAGGGGTTTTACTTCTTTTACTGGCCGCTCCCTTAGGGAAGCGGGGCGCATCATATCAAATGACGCGCCGCTGTAAAGCCTTCCTTTCAGGAAAATGAACCGTTTGCGTACTTTTTACCCGTAACGTTTAAAAGCACCGCAATCGGGTTTTCCTCAGAGAATGATCGTTCTGTTGCCGTAAACGAAGACGCGCTGCGCAAGGACCTGGTACAGGGCGCGGCTGAGGACGTTTTTCTCAACATCGCGGCCGGCACGCATCATATCGTCGGCGGAGTAGGTGTGATCGACGTTAATCACATCTTGCATGATGATGGGGCCTTCATCGAGGTTATCGTTCACATAGTGCGCCGTGGCACCGATGATTTTCACGCCTCGCTCATACGCCTGATGATACGGGCGCGCACCAATAAAGGCTGGCAGGAATGAGTGGTGAATATTGATGATTTTGTTCGGGAAGCGGGCGACAAATGACGGCGTGAGGACGCGCATATATTTCGCCAGTACCACGTAATCCGGCTGATGAACGTCGATGGCATCGGCCATCAGTTTGTCATGCTCTTCGCGCGTGTGGCCTTCGTGGCTGACCAGCTCAAAGGGCACATCAAAGCGTTCAACCAGCGGACGCAGCGTGTCATGGTTACCAATGACGGCTGCAATATCGACGTCAAGACCGCCGTAGTTGGCCTTCATCAGCAAGTCACCCAAACAGTGCGCTTCTTTGGTGACAAGAATCACGATGCGACGACGGCCCGCGGGCGTCAGTTCACGAACGGACCCTTCCGGTAAGGCGCTGTCGAGGTCGGCCAGCAGCGTCGAGTCATTGAAAATGCCTTCCAGCTCGGTACGCATAAAGAAACGACCGGTGCGGTGATCAACGAATTCGTTGTTCTGCACAATGTTGAGTTCGTGCTTGTAGCAGATGTTGGTAATACGTGCGATCAGCCCTTTCTGGTCTGGGCAGATAGTACGCAACACTTTACGTTGTAATGAGTGCATTGCGGGGGAAATCCTGTTGAAGGTGTTTGCTGTTTCTGTGGCTATCTTACTGACCGCAGCATTTTTTAAATTTTTTGCCTGACCCGCAAGGGCAGGGATCGTTGCGGCCTATCAGAGGACGTGTACCATCAATATAATACCATTGTCCATTTTCTTTTAAGAATCTTGAACGCTCAATCAGGGCACCGCTCTTGCTATGTTCACGGAAGCGAGCGACGAAGCTGACAAACCCTTCGTGAGGATGATGTCCTTCATCAGCGGCAAAAATGGTCAGACCAAGCCATTCGGTGTGCGAGAAACTTTGCTCAAGATCCTGCCTGAATGCCGTGGCTTCGCATGAGGGATGCCAGGTCCTGACCAGGTAGTCTGCATTTTTCATCACGAAGGCGGTATAGCGCGATCGCATGAGCTGTGAAGGTGTTGGCGCAGGCTCGCTGCCCGAAAGATATCGCTGGCAACATGAGCTATACTCCAGAGCGCTGCCGCAGGGGCAAAGTGAGTCCATAAACGCTTTCCCAGGTAACTATAATGAGGCGCAGAGCGCCGGGCGGTAAATATGTTAACCGAGCAATCGTAATGTTGCTACGACAGGAACGGGGTTCATCATCAGCAGGAATGAGAAAGCTTAAAATTGGTTTGGCTCTCGGCTCAGGCGCAGCGCGTGGATGGTCACACATCGGCGTGATTAAAGCGCTACAGAAAATGGGTATTGAGATTGATATTGTGGCGGGGTGTTCGATTGGTGCGCTGGTTGGAGCGGCTTACGCCTGCGACCGGTTACCCGTGCTGGAAAAGTGGGTCTGCTCATTCAGTTCCTGGGATGTGTTACGTCTGATGGATCTTTCCTGGCGCAGAGGCGGCCTTCTACGTGGTGAGCGTGTGTTCAGCCATTTTCGTCAGTTGATCCCCGCAGACGCAATTGAATCCTGCCCACGCCGTTTTGCGACTGTCGCAACAAACCTCAGTACCGGCCGTGAAATCTGGTTCACCGAAGGCGATCTTCATCTTGCCGTACGCGCTTCCTGCAGTATTCCCGGGCTTATGTCTCCCGTCATGCACAACGGCTACTGGCTGGTCGATGGAGCCGTTGTTAACCCGGTACCGGTTTCGCTCACACGCGCATTAGGCGCTGACATTGTGATTGCGGTCGATTTGCAACACGACGCGCATTTAATGCAGCAGGATCTCCTGTCAGTGAACCTTCAGCCCGATCCCGAGTCTTCAGATGATAGCCTGAGCTGGCACGAACGTTTTCGTGCCAGACTCGGAAGAATGACATCTCGCCGGACGGCGGTAACGCCGACGGCCATGGAGATCATGACGACCTCTATACAGGTGCTGGAAAACCGATTAAAGCGCAACCGAATGGCGGGTGATCCCCCGGATATTTTGTTGCAACCTTTTTGCCCACAAATTTCCACTCTCGATTTTCATCGGGCGCCAGCGGCGATAGCTGCCGGACAATTGGCCGTTGAGAAAAAGATGGATGAACTTTTACCGCTGGTGCGTACAGCGGGTTAGGGCTTTTCGATTACTTCAGCAAAATCTGACAGGCGATCCCAGCAATAGCGTGCCACTATTTACTTATCGTCTGTCAGGGGAGATATCATGACGCAGCCATTGGCGGGAAAACAGATTCTGATTGTTGAGGACGAACCCGTTTTCCGCTCTCTCCTTGATTCGTGGCTTTCATCGCTGGGTGCAGAAACGACCCTGGCAGATGATGGCGTGGATGCCCTGGAAAAACTGACGCATTTGCAACCCGACTTGATGATTTGCGATATTGCCATGCCACGGATGAACGGTCTTAAGCTGGTGGAGCACCTGCGCAATAACGGTCATCAACTGCCTATCCTCGTTATCTCTGCCACCGAACACATGGCGGATATCGCCAGTGCGCTTCGCCTGGGTGTGCAGGACGTTTTGCTTAAACCTGTCAAAGATTTCAACCGTCTTCGTGAAACCGTTTTTGCCTGTCTCTATCCCAACATGTTTAATTCCCGGGTGGAGGAGGAAGAGCGTTTGTTCGAGGACTGGGATGCGCTGGTCAGTAATCCTACCGCTGCGGCAAAGCTATTGCAGGAATTACAACCGCCGGTTCAGCAAAACATTTCCCATTGTCGTATCAATTATCGGCAACTGGTGTCGGCAGATAAACCGGGGCTGGTGCTCGATATTGCACCACTTTCAGATAAAGACCTGGCTTTTTATTGCCTGGATGTCACCCGAGCCGGGGAAAACGGTGTGTTGGCCGCATTATTGTTACGGGCTTTATTTAATGGCCTGTTACAGGAACAGTTAGCACACGAAGGACAACGCCTGCCGGAATTGGGCAGTTTACTCAAACAGGTGAACCAATTGCTGCGCCAGGCTAATTTGCCCGGACAGTTCCCGCTGCTGGTTGGCTATTACCACAGCGGAATTAAAAACCTGATCCTTGTTTCCGCAGGTCTTAACGGCACGCTGAACACGGGAGACCATCAAATCCAGATCAGCAACGGCGTTCCGCTGGGCACGTTAGGGAATGCTTATTTAAATCAAATCAGCCAGCGCTGCGAGTCGTGGCAGTGCCAAATTTGGGGGGCTGGCGGACGTTTACGCTTAATGTTGTCTGCGGAATGAACAATTAACCTGAGAGTAAGGATATAGCTATCACCGCTTTCAGACAGTGGTGGTACTATCAGCAGGATTTATGCGTAAAAATCCTAATTCAAGGTTAACGTGTCCTTTTCAGACCAGACTGCACAAACGGTACTGATATACTCAACGCGTTATTAATTAACGAGCACGTTCAAAGTTTGAACAGTTCAGGAGATTTCAATGGCTGCATTAAATTCAAAAGTCACTAAGGCCGTAATCCCGGTAGCGGGATTGGGCACCAGGATGTTGCCCGCCACTAAAGCGATTCCAAAGGAAATGCTGCCGCTGGTTGACAAGCCATTAATTCAGTATGTTGTAAATGAATGTATCGCTGCAGGCATTACTGAAATTGTACTGGTAACGCATTCCTCGAAAAATTCGATCGAAAACCACTTTGATACCAGCTTCGAACTTGAAGCCATGCTGGAAAAGCGTGTTAAGCGTCAGCTTTTGGAAGAAGTGCAGTCTATTTGCCCGCCGCATGTCACCATTATGCAGGTGCGTCAGGGTCTGGCAAAAGGTCTGGGTCACGCCGTGCTTTGCGCACATCCAGTGGTGGGTAATGAACCTGTCGCGGTTATTCTGCCGGACGTTATTCTGGATGAATATGAATCTGATCTGTCCCGCGATAACCTGGCAGAAATGATTTCACGCTTTGACGAAACAGGCGCCAGCCAAATCATGGTTGAGCCGGTTGAAGATGTGACGGCGTACGGTGTGGTCGACTGCAAAGGCGAAGCACTGAAGCCGGGCGACAGCGTACCGATGGTGGGCGTGGTAGAGAAGCCTAAGGCTGATGTCGCGCCGTCTAACCTGGCGGTAGTAGGGCGTTATGTCCTCAGCGCGGAAATCTGGCCTCTGTTGGCGAAAACGCCTCCAGGCGCGGGTGATGAAATCCAGCTGACCGATGCGATTGATATGCTGATCGAGAAAGAAACCGTTGAAGCCTATCATATGAAAGGCAAGAGCCATGACTGCGGTAATAAACTGGGTTATATGCGTGCTTTTGTTGAATATGGTATTCGCCACAACTCACTGGGCGCAGATTTTAAAGCCTGGCTGGAAGAGACTGTAGGCGCAGGCAAGTAACTCGTTCTCGCCATACAGCATAAACCGGGGTGCCGAAAGGGCCCCGGTTTTTTATTGCCTGGGATTTGACCAGGGCTAACAGCGTGCCGTTTAATAAGGCTTTTCGGACATTTCCATCAACGATGGATAAAAAAAATCCCGCCGAAGCGGGATTTCTCAACAAACAAGAAGATCAAATCAGGAAATCATCCAGAGATTTACCTTGCTCATCCATTGCTTTTTTGATGATTGCCGGGGTACGACCCTGGCCGGTCCAGGTTTTGGTTTCGCCGTTTTCATCAACATAGCTATATTTAGCCGGGCGAGCTGCACGTTTAGCTTTAGCACCGGATTTATTTGCAGCAGCCATGCTGTTCAGCAGTTCATTCGGGTCAATGCCATCAGCAATCAGCATTTCACGGTACTGTTGCAGTTTACGAGTGCGCTCTTCAACTTCAGCAGCAGCAGCGCTTTCTTCTTCGCGGCGCTCGTTAACAACAACTTCTAATTTTTCCAGCATTTCTTCGAGCGTTTCCAGAGTGCATTCTCTTGCCTGCGCACGAAGAGTACGGATGTTGTTCAGAATTTTAAGTGCTTCGCTCATTGTAGTAATCTCAAACTTATATTGTGGGGTGGTTTGTTGAGGTAATAATAGAGCGATAATTTAAGATGTGCAATAGGGGGGATTGTAAGGAATTCAAAATAACCTGTTATTTCTCACTCCTCTTAATTAGATAAAGTTAAATTTTACGCGTTAGTTCACATACTGTGTGCTTATTGCCCGGTGGCAAACATAAGAACACCCTTACAAAGTAAGCTCTTTTTGTTTGTTTCCGGGCGGGTATATATCCGAGAATCGCAAATATCAGCCTTTCGTATTAGCGGTGGAGCAGGGCGGAAAATGGCGGCTATTCAATAGAATCTGAATCATAACCTCACTAAACACTTTCTTATGGAACCGGGCTTAATGACATGGTAGGTCTCCCACGCATTGAAGGAAGAGCGCTGTCATAAGATTACGTATCTAATTGTTATTATAGATAAGTAGAACTTAATATTTTGAATTGGCGGGAAACGGTTACTGCAAGCGCGAACACGGAAATCGACCAGGAATATGGTACACTTCGTGCCGTTAAAATCTCGACGATTGGAGTGATGCTGCGAATGGCACAACTTTATTTTTACTACTCCGCGATGAATGCGGGGAAGTCCACGGCACTGTTACAGTCCTCTTACAATTACCAGGAACGGGGTATGAGGACGCTGGTTTATACCGCTGAAATCGATGACCGTTTTGGTGCAGGAAAAGTCAGCTCACGTATTGGTCTCTCTTCACCCGCCAAGCTTTATAACCCACAGACGTCGCTGTTCAGCGATATTGCGTCTGAACACGCACAGGAGCCGATTCACTGCGTGCTGGTGGATGAAAGCCAGTTCTTGACGCGCGAGCAGGTACATGAGCTGTCTGAGGTGGTTGATGAGCTCGACATCCCTGTGCTTTGCTACGGCCTGCGTACTGACTTTCGCGGTGAATTATTTACCGGGAGCCAATATCTGTTGGCCTGGTCGGACAAACTGGTGGAGTTAAAAACGATCTGCTTCTGTGGGCGTAAAGCCAGTATGGTGCTCCGTCTGGATCAGGAAGGGCGGCCGTACAATGAGGGCGAGCAGGTGGTAATTGGCGGCAATGAACGTTATGTCTCGGTGTGCCGTAAACACTATAAAGAAGCGCTTCAGGAAGGATCTCTGGCGCTTATTCAGCAGCGTATTCGTGGAAGTATCGAAGAGTAACTATTAAAAGTTTCTTATCGCAGACATAAAAAAACCCGCCAATCGGCGGGTTTTTTATTCAGCTAACGATTAAGCGGTTTTCTTCGCTTTTTTGTCAGCTTTAGCGGGAGCAGCAGCTTTCTTCTCTACCACTTCGCCTTCAGAGAACTCACGACCGTAGTAAGTATCCAGCAGGATCTGTTTCAGTTCGGAGATCAGAGGGTAACGTGGGTTAGCACCGGTACACTGGTCGTCAAACGCGTCTTCAGACAGTTTGTCGACGTGTGCCAGGAAGTCAGCTTCCTGCACGCCAGCTTCACGGATGGACTTAGGAATACCCAGTTCAGCCTTGATGCTGTCCAGCCATGCCAGCAGCTTCTCGATTTTTGCTGCAGTGCGGTCGCTGGAAGAGGTCAGACCCAGATGGTCTGCGATCTCTGCGTAACGACGACGCGCTTGTGGACGATCGTACTGGCTGAAGGCAGTCTGCTTAGTTGGGTTATCGTTCGCGTTGTAACGGATAACGTTGCTGATCAGCAGGGCGTTCGCCAGACCGTGTGGAATGTGGAACTGAGAACCCAGTTTATGCGCCATGGAGTGACACACACCAAGGAAGGCGTTAGCAAACGCGATACCGGCGATGGTCGCTGCACTGTGAACACGTTCACGGGCAACAGGGTTTTTAGAACCTTCGTTATAAGACGCTGGCAGGTTTTCTTTCAGCAGTTTCAGAGCCTGCAGAGCCTGACCGTCAGAGAACTCAGAAGCCAGTACAGAAACGTAAGCTTCCAGAGCGTGAGTCACTGCATCGAGACCACCGAACGCACACAGAGACTTCGGCATTTCCATGACAAGGTTAGCGTCAACGATAGCCATGTCTGGGGTCAGTGCGTAATCAGCCAGTGGGTATTTCTGACCAGTCGCATCGTCAGTTACAACTGCAAACGGCGTAACTTCAGAACCGGTACCGGAAGTGGTGGTGACAGCAATCATTTTCGCTTTCACGCCCATTTTCGGGAACTTGTAGATACGTTTACGGATATCCATAAAGCGCAGCGCCAGTTCTTCGAAATGAGTTTCTGGATGCTCGTACATCACCCACATGATTTTCGCGGCATCCATTGGGGAACCACCACCCAGCGCGATGATCACGTCTGGTTTGAAGGAGTTCGCCAGCTCTGCACCTTTACGAACAACGGTCAGCGTCGGGTCAGCTTCAACTTCGAAGAACACTTCAGTTTCAACGCCAGCGGCTTTCAGAACAGAAGTAATCTGGTCAGCGTAGCCATTGTTGAACAGGAAGCGGTCAGTCACGATCAGCGCACGTTTGTGGCCATCGGTAATCACTTCGTCCAGCGCGATTGGCAGAGAGCCACGGCGGAAGTAGATAGATTTCGGAAGTTTATGCCACAACATGTTTTCAGCTCGCTTAGCAACGGTTTTCTTGTTGATCAGGTGTTTTGGACCAACGTTTTCAGAGATGGAGTTACCACCCCATGAACCACAACCCAGAGTCAGGGAAGGTGCGAGTTTAAAGTTGTAAAGGTCACCGATACCACCCTGAGAAGCAGGGGTGTTAATCAGGATACGCGCGGTCTTCATTTTGTCGCCGAAGAATTTAACGCGCTCTGGCTGGTTGTCCTGGTCGGTGTACAGGCAAGAGGTGTGGCCGATGCCGCCCATCTCAACCAGTTTTTCCGCTTTAACAACCGCGTCTTCGAAGTTCTTGGCACGGTACATAGCCAGAGTCGGAGACAGTTTTTCGTGAGCGAACGGCTCGGATTCGTCAACAACGCTGACTTCGCCGATTAGGATTTTGGTGTCTGCTGGCACGGTGAAGCCTGCCAGTTCTGCAATTTTGGTTGCTGGCTGGCCAACGATAGCTGCGTTCAGCGCGCCATTTTTCAGGATGATGTCCTGAACGGCTTTCAGCTCTTTACCCTGCAGCATGTAGCCGCCGTGGGAAGCGAAACGCTCGCGTACTGCGGCATAAGCAGAGTCAACCACGATAACAGACTGTTCAGAAGCACAGATTACGCCGTTATCGAAGGTTTTGGACATCAGGATGGACGCGACAACACGTTTCACATCTGCAGTTTCGTCAACGACAACTGGAGTGTTACCTGCACCCACACCGATGGCTGGTTTACCGGAGCTGTATGCTGCTTTAACCATGCCTGGACCACCGGTTGCCAGAATCATGTTGATGTCTGGGTGGTGCATCAGGGCATTGGACAGCTCAACAGAAGGCTGGTCAATCCAACCAATCAGGTCTTTCGGAGCACCTGCAGCGATAGCAGCCTGCAGCACGATGTCTGCCGCTTTGTTGGTGGCGTCTTTCGCACGTGGGTGTGGAGAGAAGATGATTGCGTTGCGAGTCTTCAGGCTAATCAGCGATTTGAAGATAGCGGTAGACGTTGGGTTAGTGGTAGGAACGATACCGCAAATAATCCCGATAGGCTCAGCGATAGTGATGGTCCCGAAGGTGTCATCAGTCTCGAGGATGCCACAGGTTTTTTCATCTTTATAGGCGTTGTAGATATACTCAGAAGCAAAGTGGTTTTTGATCACTTTATCTTCAATGATACCCATACCGGATTCGGCAACCGCCAGTTTCGCGAGAGGGATTCGAGCATCTGCAGCAGCCAGAGCGGCCGCGCGGAAGATTTTATCAACCTGTTCTTGGGTGAAGTTGGCATATTCACGCTGGGCTTTTTTCACTCGTTCAACGAGTGCGTTCAGTTCAGCGACATTAGTAACAGCCATAATGCTCTCCTGGATAATGTTAAACTTTTTTAGTAAATCAGCTGCACGATACGTCAGTATAGACAGACCGCTAACAGCTTGCGTAAGAGCCATAAAACCAACAGGTTACTTTCGACCTTCAATCCACTTGATTTACTAAAAGAGCCTTCCATTACACCCGGTTGAGGTACCGGGCTACTCCCTGGTGCGACTTCAAGATTACCCACTTCTGAGTACGAATTACGTGATCTAAATCAAGATTACACCAAGCTGACTCCTTTCAGCAGGCCGTTTTTAGCGGTTTGTATCAAGTGTTAAAAGATCGACCTTTCGAACCGATTTTACATTAGCATAATTTATACATTTGCATAACAACGTGTATTGGTAGCGTTTTCTGACAGATTTGTGGTGAAGAATACTGCCAAAAAGCGTATCTTCAGCGCGGTTTTTAGAAGTATTGAACGTCAACTACCACAATTGATGAGGGCGCAGGGTTACCGTGATTCAATCGCTGTTCGATTTTCCAACGTATATCAAATTTTTCATTGGCTTATTTGCGCTGGTCAACCCGGTAGGCATCATTCCGGTGTTCATCAGCATGACCAGCTACCAGTCAGCGCCTGCGCGAAACAAAACCAACCTGACGGCGAACCTGTCAGTGGCCATCATTTTGTGGACCTCACTGTTTCTGGGTGACGGCATCCTGCAGCTTTTCGGCATCTCAATTGACTCGTTCCGCATTGCGGGGGGCATTCTGGTGGTGACCATCGCGATGTCGATGATCAGCGGGAAGCTCGGCGAAGATAAACAGAACAAGCAAGAGAAGTCAGAAACCGCCATCCGCGAAAGCGTTGGGGTCGTGCCACTGGCGTTGCCGCTGATGGCGGGGCCGGGGGCAATTAGTTCCACCATCGTTTGGGGAACTCGCTATCACAACTGGGCGCATCTGATTGGTTTTTCCGTGGCGATTGCCCTCTTTGCGGCCTGCTGTTGGGGCTTGTTCCGCATTGCTCCGTGGCTGGTGCGTCTGTTAGGACAAACGGGCATCAACGTCATCACCCGTATTATGGGTTTATTGCTGATGGCGCTTGGCATTGAATTTATCGTCGCGGGTATCAAATCTATCTTCCCTGGTCTTCTTGCCTGAGTGCTCTCCAAAACGAGGTCGACACGGGCCTCGTTCTTCTTTCCTTTATTAGCAAAACATATCAACAAAAGTGAAATACCTCTCAGCTATAACCTCTTGTTATGACTTGCCAATCTCTTATCTATCAATGAATTAGTCCACTGATTGAGAGATAGTCCCCGCGGCAATAATGTTATTTCATTAACATGATACTCTTACGCTTGCCGTGCGATCATTGAAATGATATTAGTAATTTCAGTGCACAGGCAGAGTAATGTGCTAAATAATAACCAAATGTTAAATTTTTGTACAAAAAACGATCGCAAAATCGGAAAAGGCAACCACACGCAAGTTGCCAGTTGCAATGTATTGAAATTTAAATGTTAATTATTAAAAATTGCTCTCGATAACGTCATGTTTCATATGAAGCCATCGTCACAAAAGAGAATTGGTTAACAAATTTGCAAATTGTATTGGCGGGTAGTAATTGCATTTGATACTTTCCGCCGAGGCATTTCGCCGCATAAAACACGGAGATGAGAATAATTTTCAAATAAATCTCCGGGCGAAAAAAGAACAGAGGTCATCCCGACAGGGGGGATGGCTTAAAGAATCGACGTAAGGTTGCCGAAAGAGAGTGACCGTAATAAAAAAGTCGGTGATAGCACGCAGTAACCACCCGACAGGCGCTTTCACTCCTGCGCGACTCGGGGAACCCCTTAGGGGATTAAACAGGCTGACGAAAAGTCGGTAATTATAATGAGCGGAGTATCAACACAATGACCATCATCACAAAAAAAAGCCTTATCGCAGCGGGCGTATTCGCTGCACTTATCGCAGGAAGTGCAATGGCTGCAGACGTTCCTGCGGGCGTTAATCTGGCAGATAAGCAGACCATGATCCGCAACAACGGCGCGGAACCTCAGTCGTTAGACCCGAACAAAATTGAAGGTGTGCCGGAAGCTAACGTCAGCCGTGACCTGTTTGAAGGCCTGCTGATTACGTCTACCAAAGACGGCCACCCAATTCCGGGCGTAGCAGAAAGCTGGGATAACAAAGATTTTAAAGTCTGGACCTTCCACCTGCGCAAAGACGCTAAATGGTCCAATGGCGAGCCGGTAACGGCACAAGATTTCGTGTATAGCTGGCAGCGTCTGGTTGACCCAAAAACCGCGTCCCCGTATGCGAGCTATCCGCAGTATGGTCACATCCTCAATGTTGACGAAATCATTGAAGGCAAAAAACCGACCTCCGATCTCGGCGTGAAAGCCATCGACGACCACACTCTGGAAGTCACCCTGAGCGAGCCGGTCCCTTATTTCTACAAACTGCTGGTGAACCCGGCGATGTCCCCGGTTAACAAAGCCGCCATCGAGAAATTCGGTGAGAAGTGGACTCAGCCAGCCAATATCGTCACCAACGGCGCGTATAAGCTGAAAGACTGGGTGGTTAACGAGCGCATCGTGATGGAGCGCAACACCAATTACTGGGATAACAAGAAAACCGTTATCGACCAGATTACCTATCTGCCAATCTCTTCTGAAGTCACGGACGTTAACCGCTACCGCAGCGGTGAAATCGACATGACCTATAACAACCTGCCGATTGAGCTGTTCCAGAAACTGAAAAAAGAGATCCCAACCGAAGTTCACGTTGACCCGTATCTGTGCACCTACTACTACGAAATCAACAACCAGAAAGCGCCATTCACCGATGCTCGCGTACGTACCGCGCTGAAACTGGGTCTGGATCGCGACATCATCACCAACAAAGTGAAAGCGCAGGGCGACCTGCCAGCCTTCGGTTACACCCCGCCATACACTGACGGTGCTAAACTGACTAAACCAGAGTGGTTCAGCTGGACTCAGGAACAGCGTAACGCTGAAGCGAAGAAACTGCTGGCTGAAGCCGGTTATACCGCTGACAAGCCGCTGACTTTCAACCTATTGTACAACACTTCTGATCTGCATAAGAAACTGGCTATCGCTGCGGCGTCTATCTGGAAGAAAAACCTGGGCGTTGACGTGAAACTGGTGAACCAGGAATGGAAAACCTTCCTCGACACCCGTCACCAGGGAACTTATGACGTTGCGCGTGCGGGCTGGTGTGCGGACTACAACGAACCGACTTCCTTCCTGAACACCATGCTGTCCGACAGCTCCATGAACACCGCTCACTATAAGAGCCCGGCGTTTGATGCCATCATGAAGCAGACGCTGCAGGTGACTGACGAAGCACAACGTGTTGCGCTGTACGACAAAGCTGAACAGCAACTGGGCAAAGACTCAGCCATCGTTCCGGTTTATTACTACGTTAACGCACGCCTGGTGAAACCATGGGTGGGCGGTTATACCGGTAAAGACCCGATGGACAACATCTACACCAAAGATCTGTACATCATTAAGCATTAATGGCAATCCGTGGGGCGGCGTCATGCCGCCTCACTGTGTCTTATTTCACGCACTATCACATGCCCCTCAGCCACTGGCTGATTCGGGATATGTAAAGGCACACGCCAGAAGGTACGGGCAATGTTGAAATTTATTTTACGTCGCTGTCTGGAAGCAATTCCGACACTCTTTATTCTCATCACGATTTCCTTCTTTATGATGCGTCTTGCGCCGGGCAGTCCATTTACCGGTGAACGTACGCTGCCGCCAGAAGTCATGGCGAACATTGAAGCCAAATATCATCTTAACGATCCGATGAGCGTCCAGTACTTCAACTATTTGAAGCAGCTGGCTCATGGTGATTTCGGACCGTCATTCAAATACAAAGATTACTCCGTGAATGACCTGGTGGCGGCAAGCTTCCCGGTCTCAGCAAAATTAGGCTTTGCGGCCTTTTTCCTGGCGGTGATCCTGGGGGTAAGCGCGGGCGTAATTGCTGCACTTAACCAAAATACCAAGTGGGATTACGCGGTCATGGGGGTGGCAATGACCGGTGTCGTCATACCCAGTTTCGTCGTCGCCCCCTTGTTGGTGATGATCTTCGCCATCACGCTGCACTGGCTGCCGGGCGGGGGCTGGAACGGCGGGGCGCTGAAATTTATGATCCTGCCGATGGTCGCGCTGTCTCTGGCCTATATCGCCAGCATCGCGCGTATTACCCGCGGCTCGATGATTGAGGTGCTGCACTCTAACTTCATCCGCACCGCGCGGGCGAAAGGGCTGCCGATGCGCCGTATTATTTTCCGCCATGCGTTGAAGCCTGCGCTGCTGCCAGTGCTCTCTTATATGGGGCCTGCGTTTGTCGGCATCATCACCGGTTCGATGGTTATCGAAACTATCTATGGTCTGCCAGGTATCGGCCAGCTGTTCGTGAACGGGGCACTGAACCGTGACTACTCGCTGGTGTTGAGCCTGACCATTCTGGTGGGTGCACTGACCATTCTGTTTAACGCGATTGTTGACGTGCTGTATGCCGTTATCGATCCGAAAATCCGTTACTGACACTGGAGTTCGCCATGATGTTGAGTAAGAAAAACAGCGAGGCGCTGGAAAACTTCAGTGAAAAACTGGACGTCGAAGGCCGTAGCCTTTGGCAGGATGCCCGCCGTCGCTTTATGCATAACCGCGCCGCCGTTGCCAGCCTCTGTGTGCTGGTGGTGATTGCGCTGTTCGTTACCCTGGCACCGATGTTGTCGCAGTTCAGCTACTTCGACACCGACTGGGGCATGATGTCCAGTGCGCCGGACATGACCTCCGGGCACTATTTCGGCACCGACTCCTCCGGCCGTGACCTGCTGGTTCGTGTGGCGATTGGTGGTCGTATCTCTCTGATGGTGGGTATCGCCGCCGCGCTGGTCGCGGTGGTATTGGGGACGTTGTACGGTTCACTTTCTGGCTATCTCGGCGGGAAAACTGACTCCGTCATGATGCGCCTGCTGGAGATCCTCAACTCCTTCCCGTTCATGTTCTTCGTTATCCTGCTGGTGACCTTCTTTGGGCAAAATATTCTGCTCATCTTTGTCGCGATCGGCATGGTGTCCTGGCTTGATATGGCGCGTATCGTGCGCGGCCAGACGCTGAGCCTCAAGCGTAAAGAGTTCATTGAAGCGGCACATGTCGGCGGCGTATCAACGGCAAGCATCGTTGTGCGCCATATCGTGCCAAACGTGCTGGGCGTGGTGGTGGTGTATGCCTCGCTGCTGGTACCAAGCATGATCCTGTTTGAATCATTCCTGAGCTTCCTCGGTCTGGGTACCCAGGAGCCACTCAGCAGTTGGGGCGCATTGTTAAGCGATGGTGCCAACTCCATGGAAGTGTCTCCTTGGTTGCTGATGTTCCCGGCTGGTTTCCTGGTGGTGACCTTGTTCTGTTTCAACTTTATCGGCGATGGCCTGCGTGATGCCCTCGACCCGAAAGACCGCTAAGGAGTGATGCCATGAGCACGATTGAAATGGTTAACGCCCCGCAGCAGCAAGAGACTGGTCTGCTGCTGGATGTGAAAGATTTACGCGTCACCTTTGGCACGCCTGATGGCGATGTCACGGCGGTGAACGATCTGAATTTCAGCCTGAAAGCAGGCGAGACACTGGGGATTGTAGGCGAGTCTGGCTCCGGCAAATCCCAGACAGCGTTTGCATTGATGGGCCTGCTGGCTTCAAACGGTCGCATTGGCGGTGTCGCTAATTTTAACGGCCGTCAGATCCTGAATCTGCCTGAGAACGAGCTGAACAAGCTGCGTGCGGAACAGATTTCGATGATTTTCCAGGACCCGATGACGTCGCTGAACCCGTACATGCGCGTTGGCGAACAGCTGATGGAAGTGCTGATGCTGCATAAAGGCATGGGCAAAGCCGAAGCGTTTGAAGAGTCAGTCAAAATGCTTGATGCGGTCAAAATGCCGGAAGCGCGCAAGCGCATGCGCATGTATCCGCATGAGTTCTCTGGCGGGATGCGCCAGCGTGTGATGATCGCGATGGCGCTGCTGTGCAGACCGAAATTACTGATTGCCGATGAGCCAACCACCGCGCTGGATGTGACCGTTCAGGCGCAGATTATGACGCTGCTCAACGAGCTCAAGCGTGAATTCAATACCGCCATTATCATGATCACCCACGACCTCGGCGTTGTGGCAGGTATCTGCGATAAAGTGCTGGTGATGTATGCCGGACGTACCATGGAATATGGCAACGCGCGCGATGTTTTCTATCATCCTGCGCACCCGTACTCAATGGGGCTGCTCAATGCCGTGCCGCGCCTCGATGCAGAAGGCGAATCACTGCTGACCATTCCTGGCAACCCGCCAAACCTGATGCGTCTGCCGAAAGGCTGCCCGTTCCAGCCGCGTTGTCCGCACGCGATGGAGATTTGCAACAGCGCTCCACCTCTGGATGCCTTTGCGCCTGGCCGCTTACGCGCCTGCTTTAAACCGGTGGGGGATTTGGTATGAACGCCGTGACCGACGAAAGAAAAGTACTGCTCGAAATTGCCGACCTCAAAGTGCATTTCGATATCAAAGATGGCAAACAGTGGTTCTGGCAGCCGTCGAAAACCCTGAAGGCGGTGGATGGCGTTACGCTGCGTCTGTACGAAGGGGAAACTCTGGGCGTGGTGGGTGAATCCGGCTGCGGTAAATCGACTTTTGCCCGCGCGATTATTGGCCTGGTCAAAGCGACAGACGGTAAAGTGGCGTGGTTGGGCAGAGACCTGCTCGGCATGAAGCCCGATGAATGGCGTGCCGTGCGCAGCGATATCCAGATGATTTTCCAGGATCCGCTGGCTTCCCTGAACCCACGCATGAACATCGGCGACATTATCGCTGAGCCGCTGCGGACCTATCATCCGAACATGCCGCGCCAGGAAGTGCGTGATCGTGTGAAAGCGATGATGATGAAGGTGGGCTTGCTGCCAAACCTGGTTAACCGTTATCCGCATGAGTTTTCAGGCGGTCAGTGTCAGCGTATCGGCATCGCTCGTGCGCTGATCCTTGAGCCGAAACTGATTATCTGTGATGAGCCAGTGTCCGCGCTGGACGTGTCAATTCAGGCGCAGGTCGTCAACTTGCTCCAGCAACTGCAACGCGAGATGGGCTTGTCGCTTATCTTTATTGCTCACGATCTGGCGGTGGTGAAGCACATCTCCGATCGCGTGCTGGTCATGTACCTGGGGCATGCCGTTGAACTGGGAACGTACGATCAGGTCTATCACAACCCGCTGCATCCTTACACCAAAGCGCTGATGTCAG
Source organism: Scandinavium sp. NPDC088450 (assembly GCF_044900545.1). NCBI lineage: Bacteria > Pseudomonadati > Pseudomonadota > Gammaproteobacteria > Enterobacterales > Enterobacteriaceae > Scandinavium > Scandinavium sp. NPDC088450. The sequence goes on from NZ_JBJDNI010000003.1 coordinate 176,017, forward strand.
CGGTGCCGATCCCGGACCCGGATCTGGAGAAAAACAAAACCATCCAGTTGCTGGAAGGGGAGTTGCCTTCTCCTATTAACCCGCCATCAGGCTGCGTCTTCCGTACCCGTTGCCCCATCGCCGGGCCGGAATGCGCCAAAACACGCCCGGTGCTGGAGGGCAGCTTCCGACATGCGGTTTCGTGTCTTAAGGTTGACCCGCTATAATCCTGAGGGCTGACAATTGTCAGCCCTTTTTCATTGTGAGGTCATGGTGTCGACACATCCGCATTCGCTTCGTCAGCGCCTCTACCATTTTTTGTTCGACCAGCGTACCGTGTCCGGCCGCCGCACCGAGTTGTTCTGCGGATTATTTGCGCTTTTTAGCGTGGTTATCGTTTTTATTGAATCCGGCTTTGGCACGCAATATCACCTGACCTTCGATCAGTGGCGTGGATTCATGCTGCTGGAAGTGTTCATCACTCTGGCGTTTACCTTCGAATATGTCCTGCGCATTCTGTGTTGGCCACGGCCAGCAAAGTATGTTTTCAGCTTCTGGGGGCTGCTGGATTTAATCACCATTCTGCCGCTCTATATCCTGTGGCTCTGGCCGGAAATCGGCCTGAATTACCTTTTGGCATTTCGTACCATCAGGGTGTTGAGGATCTTAAAGCTTCTGCGCAACATGCCTTCACTGAAGATATTTGCCGACGCGATTATCAGCGCACGCCATCAGCTGATGGTTTTTTATTTTCTGATAGCGATAGTGATGGTGGTGTTTGGCTCGCTGATGTACGGCATAGAAGGGCCGGAGAATGGCTTTACAACGCTTGGAACGTCTGTGTACTGGGCGATTGTGACAGCCACAACGGTTGGGTATGGCGACATTGCGCCGCACACCCCATTGGGAAGAACGCTGGCTTCGCTGCTGATTTTAATTGGCTATTCGGTGATAGCGATCCCCACCGGGCTGATTACCACGCACATGAGCAACGAATATCAGAATCGCCGTAATGCGAGACGTTGCCCGGCTTGCCAGCATACGGGTCATGATAAAGACGCGCAGTTTTGTAGCGCTTGCGGAAATGCGTTGCCGAAAAGGCAATAAAAAAGGCCGCAGAAGCGGCCTCTTTGCATTTACCTGCAGACTTATTCACGCCACAGAATATGACAAATTTTATGGTCTTTATCGCGGCACAGCAGAACGCGAGCGAAGATATCGTTGATGTCGCCACCGTCGGTATCTGCCAGGCCAATTACCACTTCGGCAAAGAAATCGGGATTCAAATCGAAATCCACGTGCTCTTGCCAGTCTTCCGCCGGGTCGAACAGCTCGGCGCCGCCGCGTTCTTCAAACTGCAGATTGAACAGAATGATATCTGCCGGGTCGAGATTATCGCCGGCCAGTTCAAGAAAGATATCGTAGGCCTGTTCAAGCGTTTCGTCTTCAGTCAGACGATTATTCAAATCCATATCCATGATGACACCCTGGTTCTTAGCTGATGGGCACGTTTTACAGCAATGGACTAAAGAAGTAAAACAGTCGCTCGGCGATGCGCTGCCAGAGTGGACGTTTTGCCCACAATCCCGCATCCAGCAAGCGTGAACGGGAGATATAATCATCTTGTACTGCGGCCAAATCGCCACCGAATCCTGCGTCGTCAATGGCCAGTGTAATCTCGAAATTAAGCCACAAACTGCGCATATCCAGATTCACGGTGCCCACAAGGCTGAGCTCGCCATCAACCAGCACGCTCTTGGTATGCAGCAAGCCGCCTTCGAACTGGTAAATTTTCACCCCAGCCGCCAGCAGCTCATTAAAGAAGGCGCGGCTTGCCCAGCCGACCAGTACCGAATCATTCTTTCTCGGCATGATAATGCTGACGTCAACGCCACGCTGTGCAGCCGTGCAGATAGCATGCAGCAGATCGTCGCTTGGCACGAAATACGGTGTGGTCATGATCAGGTATTCACGTGCGGAATAGGCCGCGGTCAGTAAGGCCTGATGAATCAAATCTTCGGGGAAACCCGGGCCCGACGCGATGGTATGAATGGTATGCCCGCTTGCTTCTTCAAACGGCATGATGTTGTTATCCGGCGCGGGCGGAAGAATGCGCTTCCCGGTTTCAATTTCCCAGTCGCAGGAGTAGACAATGCCCATTGAAGTCGCGATAGGGCCTTCCATACGCGCCATCAAATCAACCCATTGACCGACACCAGCATCCTGCTTGAAGAAGCGCGGGTCGACCATGTTCATGCTGCCGGTATAGGCAATATAGTTGTCGATCATCACCATCTTACGGTGCTGACGTAAATCCATGCGGCGCAGGAACACACGCATCAGGTTAACCTTCAGCGCTTCCACGACTTCAATGCCTGCATTGCGCATCATCGCGGCCCACGGGCTGCGGAAGAAAGCGACACTGCCTGCGGAATCGAGCATAAGACGACAATGTACGCCACGACGCGCGGCCGCCATCAGCGATTCCGCCACCTGATCGGCCATGCCGCCTGGCTGCCAGATATAGAACACCATCTCGATGTTATGCCGGGAAAGCTGAATATCCCGAATCAACGCTTGCATCACGTCGTCGGATTCAGTCAGCAGTTGTAGCTGATTGCCTTTAACGCCCGCAATCCCCTGACGGCGTTCGCACAGTTTGAACAGCGAACTGGCGACTGGGCTGTTGGTTTCGGCAAAAATGTGATTGCAGGCTTTAAGATCGTTTAGCCATTTCGCGGTGGAAGGCCACATGGCGCGGGCGCGTTCGGCGCGACGTTTCCCCAGATGCAACTCGCCCAGCGAAAGATAGGCAATGATACCGACCAGAGGAAGAATGTAGATGATGAGCAGCCATGCCATCGCTGAAGGCACCGCACGTCGTTTCATCAGGATGCGTAATGTCACACCTGCGATGAGCAACCAGTACCCCAGAATGACCAGCCAACTCACCACGGTGTAGAAGGTTGTCATAAAATTCCTTTTGAAAGCCTGTCGTTATGAGTTTACGCGTACCGATTATTCTCGCAAATAAAAACAGGGGCGAAAGCACTGGTCAGCCGAACGCAAGGGTTTATACTATGCGCTCTTTCATCTCAGAGATGTTGAAATGAAGCGTAGCAGAAATGAAGTGGGGCGCTGGCGGATGCTGAGACAAGCAAACCGTCGTAAAGCTCGCTGGCTGGAAGCCCAGTCGCGGCGCAATATTCGCATCCACTCAATCAGAAAGTGTCTGGTGAGCCGGCAGCGAAATTCACTGCTGTTTGCCATTTACGAATTCTGAGAATACAGAGGGCACCGCATGCGGTGCCCCTTGTTTTTTGGGTCTCAGAACACTTTCTTGTAAGGACGTACTTTCACATTGTCATACACGCCAGCGGCGACATACGGGTCGGCTTCCGCCCAGGCCTGTGCCGCTTCGAGTGATGCAAACTCGGCAATGACCGTAGAACCGCTAAAACCCGCTGCGCCCGGATCGTTGCTGTCTACCGCAGGCATCGGGCCTGCCGTTAAAAGACGGCCTTCATCGTGAAGCAGTTGTAAGCGCGCAAGGTGAGCAGGGCGAACCGACAGGCGTTTTTCCAGAGAGTCGGCGACATCTTCAGCATAAATCACATAAAGCACGGGCACAGCTCCTTATTAATCAATGGTCGAAACACGGTATTTCAAAGTGTCTGTGACTGCAATGCAAAGTTCCTGTGGCCCTTATTTCACGTCAATGAGTGCGCTTTTTTTCGCCAACAGCGGCAGAAAGTTGACCGAAGATAAGATGCGTTATTGAATATGATTGCTATTTGCATTTAAAATCGAGGCATCATTTTTCAACAGCAGCGATTATGACTTCAATGACCCTCGATTTACCTCGCCGTTTTCCGTGGCCCACGTTGCTCTCTGTGGCTATCCACGGTGCCGTTGTAGCGGGACTGCTTTATACATCGGTACATCAGGTTATTGAACTTCCTGCCCCCGCTCAGCCGATTACGGTTACGATGGTCGCTCCGGCCGATCTTGAACCGCCAGCTGCACAGCCGCCAGCACCCGAACCGGTCGTTGAACCCGAGCCAGAGCCAGAAGTGGTGCCTGAGCCGCCAAAAGAAGCGCCTGTCGTTATCCACAAACCGGAGCCAAAGCCGAAGCCCAAACCGAAGCCTAAGCCAAAGCCTGAGAAAAAAGTGGAACAGCCTAAGCGTCAGCCAGTTGAGCCACGCCCGGCGTCGCCGTTTGAAAATACGAACACCCAGAGTCGCCCGGTAGCCAACACCGCGCCAGCGACCAGCAAACCGACAGTCACTGCGCCAACGGGGCCGCGTGCGTTGAGCCGTGGTGAACCGCAGTATCCTGCCCGTGCGCTGGCATTACGTATTGAAGGGAAAGTGCGCGTGAAGTTTGACGTGGCAGCAGATGGCAGCGTCACTAACGTGGAAATTCTCGAAGCCAAACCGTCGAACATGTTTGAGCGAGAAGTGAAAACGGCGATGCGTAAATGGCGCTACGAGCAGGGAAAACCCGGTACCGGCATCACGATGAATATCGAGTTCCGCCTCAAAGGCGTACAGATTAACTAAAACATGAAGCCCCGCGATGACGGTAACGCCATTCACTTAAGCCAATGAATTAGGGGAAACACCGGGATTTGGTTCCCGGAGGGACGCCAAACCCGGTGGTCGCCCCGGATATCTCGGTCTTAAACTAACGGTGTTAGCGATGACGGGGCTTTTTTTATTCTGCTAAGCAGCAAGTACCCGTTCCAGCGCTTTTTGCGCTGTCACCAGATGTTGCCCGCCAAACAAAATGGCACGGTTGAGAAGCGTATACAGCTGATAGACCGGCTGACGCTCCAGGAAACCCTGCGGCAATGGACAAACGGACTGATAGCCATCATAAATCTGCGGCGGTTGCTCTGGGTGTAACGGCAGCATCGCCAAATCGCATTCGCGATCGCCCCAATAACAGGCCGGATCAAAGATATACGGCCCGTTTGGCCCTAATGCGCAGTTGCCTGACCACAAATCGCCATGCAGCAAAGAAGGCTGTGGCTGGTGTGAGCTCAGGCGTTGGTGAATGTGTTCCACAATGGCATCGATATTACCGAACTCAAGCCCCTTTTCGGCTGCCAGTTCAAGCTGCCAGCCGATGCGCTGTTCAGCAAAGAAGGTAGACCAGCGACGCTGCCAGGCGTTAGGTTGCGGTGTGGTGGAGAGATCGTTGTCAAAATCGAGGCCAAACTGCGGCTGATCGCTCCACTGATGAAGATGCGCTAATTGCTGACCCAGCAGAAACGCGTTGTGGGCATCGAGAGGGCGTGGTGGAAGGTATTCCATCACCACGAAGCTGTAGTCGCGGTCGCTGCCGACGGCAAAGACCTCCGGCACCGTCACTGTGTTACTGCGTGAAAGCAGCTCAAGCTGGTCAGCTTCGGCGGTGAAGATGGGCAGCATTTCGCGCTCATCGCATTTAACGAAGTAATCCTGGCCGCTGATGCGCAAATGCCATGCGGCGTGGATTTCTCCGCCAGGCAGCTCGTTACGCAGCTCGATTTCGCCGTCTCCGTGCTCTTTTAACAGGCTACAGATAGCTTGCCACATGCTCTCTCTCCCCATGTTTTCTGCCAGATCATAAGGTTAGCGCATAAATGCGGTGGAAAAACTCGAACTGACGCACAACTGTGCGCTTTAAAGCAAATCAGGAGGCTGCATTTTCCTTCAGCCAGTGGTCAAACGTCACTATCTGGATCTCCGGCGTTTGACCAATCGCCGATTCCGCCAGCCCTGACGTCAGGGCTTTCACTTCTTCTTCACTTAGCGGGCTGACCAGCGCAAAAGTATTTGTGCCCAGCTCATGGACCTTGCCTTCATCATCGGTCTGCGTCAGGGTGAAGCCGGCACGAGTCAGATGGTTATTGAGTTCGTTCAGTTCCGTCAGCGTCTCTTCATGAAAGCTGACGGTGACTACGTAGCGCGTTATTTCGCCGCTCATCGGGAACCTCATTGTTATCCATGGAGTTTTGATAGCATAGTCGAAACCTGCGATTTGGCGACTCCCGCCGCGATGGCAGCGGGTTCAGCAATTAATGTCGACACAAGTAATCGTAGATATTCTGCGTATTCTCAAGCGAGCAAAGGCGAGTGCCCTGGTTGAGGGTTGCCGCGCTCCCGGCCGCCACACCATAACGTACCATTTCCTCCAGTGAGGTATTGTCAGCAAGCTTGAGCGTCATTGCGCCCACCATACTGTCGCCTGCACCGACGGTACTTTGGCTTTTCACCGGCGGAGGAACCACCTGCACACTGCCTGTTGCATCAACACCCAATGCACCTTGCGGCCCAAGCGAAACGACAACACGACGAGCCTTGCCGCCACGGACAATCTCTTCGGCGGCCTTACGCACGTCATCGGGTTGAGTTAATTCACGCTGAACCAGTGCACTTAGCTCTTTTTGATTGGGTTTTACCAGCTCGACATCGCCCACTTCAAGCGCGGCGGCCAGGGCTTCTCCAGAGCTGTCGACCACGCAACGCAAACCTCGCGATTGTGCAGCCTTCAGTAAATTGACGAAATTTTTCAGCGTAACGCCAGGCGGCAGACTGCCGCTGATAACCAGAATGGCACCAGTCTCAATCTTCTGGACTTGTTCTTCCAGATGATGAAACTCGTCTTTAGTCAGTGCAGCGCCTGGCATGACAAAGCGGTACTGTTCACCCGTGGTGTTAACATGGACGTGCAGGTTTTGCCGGGTCCAGTCTTGCGTCTGAATGGTTTCAACCGGGACACACTCTTCGCCCAGCAATGAAACCAAGTGTTCACCCGTGGCACCGCCTGCGGGGAAGATGGCGGTGGCTTTGCCGCCAAGAAAGGTAATGGCCCGTGCAACGTTAATGCCGCCGCCACCAGGTTCGAAAATGGGCGCAGTGCAGCGTAATTTGCCTTCAGGATAGATTTGCGGAGTCACTGTCGCGCTGTCGAGTGAAGGGGCCAGCGTAAGCGTATAAATATTCGCCATTCAATTACCTCCTTTTATGGCCCGCGAGGGGCATGCAAACATGAACAGAGATAAGCCTGGCACTGATGGCTCGGTTAAGACAATGACAACGGTATGATTTTGCGCAGATTTACAATTAATTTCGCGGTCGTTTATTATGAAATAAAACAGCATTTGAGATCCTTCTTATTCAAAAATTGAAATAAGAATTCATTGCTATGTTAAACGGGCCTTTTTATAATTTGTTACCTTTCTTAGGGCCGCAATCGTTGCTCCTCGCGAAAGTTTCCGGGACCGTAATGGTCTCTTTTTTTGTTGTACGGACTCTTAATAAATGAAGCTTTTCAAGACAGTACCCGCAGTGGTTGTGCTGGCGGGGGGCCTTTTTGCGTCGCTGCACGCACTGGCTGATAATACCGTTTTTACTGTCATGGACGACCCTTCCACAGCGAAGAAACCGTTTGAAGGTAAGATCAACGGGGGTTACCTGGCACAGTCTGGCAATACTAAAAGTTCTTCCCTGACTGCTGATTCCACGCTGACCTGGTACGGCAACTCAACAGCATGGTCGCTGTGGGGCAATGCCAGCAACACGTCTTCCAACGATGAACGTTCTTCCGAAACCTATCAGGTTGGCGGGCGTTCGCGTTACAACATGACCGACTACGACTACCTGTTTGGTCAGGCTAGCTGGCTCACCGACCGCTTCAACGGCTACCGTCAGCGTGACGTGTTCACCGCCGGTTATGGTCGTCAGATCCTCAACGGTCCGGTTCATAGCCTGCGTTTCGAATTCGGTCCGGGCGTTCGTTATGACGAGTACACCGACGGCGATACTAAAACTCAGCCGCTGGGTTACGCGTCAGGCACCTACGCCTGGCAGATGACTGACACCACCAAATTCACTCAGGGTCTGTCGGTGTTTGGTGCAGATGACACCACCATCAACTCCGAAACTGCGCTGGATGTCGCGATCAGCGATAACTTCGGCCTGAAAGTGGCGTACAACGTCACCTGGAACTCTGAGCCGCCATCCTCCGCGCCAGAGCATACCGACAAGCGCACCACGGTAACGCTGGGTTATAAGATGTAATGTATCAGGCCGGAATTTTCCGGCCTGATTGTTTTTATTTGTTCAGAACAGTTCTGCCAGCCAGGGCAGACCCAGCACGCCTGGTGCCAGAATGCCAAATGCCCACACCATCGCGGAGAGCGCATTCGCCAGTTGAAATTTGTGGGCTGGCATAGTGCAGACCCCGGCAATGAGCGGGACCACCGCACGCAATGGCCCAAAAAAGCGGCCGATAAAGACGCCCCACGCGCCCCAACGTTCAAAAAACAGATGCCCACGCGCAATCAGCTCAGGCTTTCGTGACAGCGGCCAGACACTCATCACGCGATGGCTGTAGCGATAACCAAGCCACCAGGAAACCCAATCGCCCACAAATGCCCCAAGGGTAGCGGCCAACCAGACCGGAAAGAAGGTCAATTCGCTTTCACCGATTAAGGCACCGGTCGCCAGAAGAATGACGGTAGCCGGAAGCAGCAACGAGATAAACGCCAGTGATTCGCCGAAGGCCAGCAAGAAAATGACGCCCAGCGCCCACTGTGGATGGCTGCTGATAAATCCTGTGACGGACTGTATCAGTGTCGCAAAGTCCATTTTCGTCTCCTGAGGTAACGCGGTATAACAGTGATAACCCGACAGACCTTAACGAAAGACGAACAAGGAGAGGATTGCGATGTGTTCAGCTCTGGCCATTGATCTCAACAGTGACTTAGGTGAAAGCTTCGGCCAGTGGACGATGGGGGATGACGAAGCCATTTTGCCCCTCATCAGCAGTGCGAATGTGGCCTGTGGTTTTCACGCGGGATCACCTGCGGGCATGCTTTCTACGCTGCGTGCCGCAAAGCGTTTGAATGTCTCTGTTGGCGCACACGTCGCTTATCCGGATTTGGTTGGATTTGGCCGTCGGAATATGGATGTCTCCAGCGATGAACTTACCGCTGACGTCATCTATCAAATTGGCGCTCTGCAAGGGCTCGCCGCTGCGGCAGGTACGCGCGTGAGCTATGTCAAACCGCACGGGGCTTTATATAACACCATCGCCACTGATGAACGTCAGGCGAGGGCGGTGATTGCCGCAATGCTGGCGGTTGACCCGACGTTAACGCTGGTGGCGCTGGCAGGCTCCCGCCTGATTACCTGGGCGCAGGAAGACGGCATCACTACCGTGGCGGAAGCCTTTGCTGACCGGGCGTATCATCAGGACGGCAGTCTGGTTTCTCGACGCGAGCACGGATCCGTGCTGCACGATCCGCAGCAAGTCGCGCAACGAGTAGTCCAAATGATTGTCAGTGGCGGTGTGGAATCCGTAGAAGGCATGTTTACGCCCATTGCAGCACAGTCAATCTGCGTTCATGGGGATAGTCCCGGAGCCGTTGAAATGGCTCGTCAGATTCGTTTACGCCTGGATGCGGAAGGCATTAAAGTGAAGCCCTTTATGCAGGGTGCGTGATGCACCCCGCGAGGAACGTTTAGTCGAGCGCTAAGGCCTGTGGGCGTAAATCATTGCCAGAAGGGCGCTGGTAAATTCTCAACCCAAATTCTTCAATCACCGCGTAGATATGGTCGAAGATATCCGCCTGAATGGCTTCATATTTCAGCCACTCTACGGTGTTGGTGAAGGCATAAATCTCCAGGGGCAATCCTTCAGCGCCTGGTGGCAACTGGCGCACCATCAGCGTCATGTCTTTGCGCAGTTTTGGGTGTTGATGCAGATATTCAGTTAGCCATGCGCGGAAAGCGCCAATGTTGGTCACGCTTTCCCCATTGAGCACGCTGCTTTTAGCCGTGCTGCTCACCATTTTCTGGCGACGTTCTTCCAGCCACGGTTTCAACAAATGCGCCTGACTTAAACGTGCAATCTCTTCCTCAGAGATGAAGTGAATACTGGTGCTGTCAATAAACACGCTGCGTTTGATGCGGCGGCCACCGGAAGCGGACATATTGCTCCAGTTTTTAAAGGCATCGGAAACCAGAGCGTAAGTCGGAATCGTGGTAATCGTGTTATCCCAGTTCTGTACTTTCACTGTCGTCAGGCCAATATCGATAACGGTGCCGTCTGCGCCGTATTTCGGCATTTCGAGCCAGTCGCCCATATGCAGCATGGTATTGGCAGAAAGCTGGATGCCGGCAACAAGCCCCATCAGCGGATCTTTAAAGACCAGCATCAGCACAGCAGCCATTGCGCCCAACCCACTGAACAGAATTGCCGGTGATTTACCAATCAGCAGAGAGATCATCAGAATGGCGATGATCGAGGCGGCAACCAGTTTCACGCCCTGGAAAATGCCTCGCAGTGGCAACTGTCCGGCAAATTTATACTGACGCGAAAGTTTGAGAATAACGTCGAGTAAAGAAAAGAAAGAGAGCAGGGCGAACAGCAAAATCCAGAGCTGAGCGGCGGTACTGAACAGAGTCCCCACGTGGCTACCCGCATTCAGGCACAGCACCAGCTGGATGTTCACCAGGATGCCCTGCAGAGTATAAGCCACGCGGTGGAAGAGTTTATTTTGCGTGAAAATCTGCAACCACAAGGTGTTCCCATTACTGGCGCGTTTTTCGATGGTACGCAGGACTACGCGGTGCAAAATAAAATGCACAATCAACGCAGAAACGATAATAAAGCTGAATACCATGAACAGCGACGAAGGGTGGTTCAGATCGATGCCATATCGCTGCAGGATGGCCAGAAGTTCTCGCATAAGTGCTCCAGTAAAAAGCGGGTATGTTCCCGAAAACGGTAACCCACAGCAATCATCAGGGTGTTTCAAATCTTTATTTAAATTTCTGGGGGATAACTCAGGCTTTCGATTTTTACCCTGGAGGAGAGCGAAGAACGGAGTGGCATTTGAAGAGAATTGACGGGCGAAGTCTGCGAGAGGATTACACCAGGATAAGTTTGGTTTCGATAACGACGCCGATGATTCGACAAGTTTTATCCACAGCGTTAAACGGCCATAGGGGGTTTAATCCCTTGAGGTACATTTGGCTTCCATCGATGACCAGTTTTTTGAAGGTTGCTTCGCGAGTATTACTCAGTATGGCAATGACCAGACTGTTGTTAGCAGGCTCGCGTCCAGTATCACACAGCACAAATGTTCCTTCGGAAATGCTGAGGCCTGTGGGTGCGGTCATCGAATCTTCATCCAGTTGCAGCCAGAAAGCTTTCCCCGACACTGGCGTCTCTGATTCCAGCCACCGGTCAACGTCCTCCAGCGTGAAGAATTCAGGATTGTCGCACCATGCACTCACCTGAGTGCGGCTGAGTAGCGGATATTTTTTGGCTGAAATGGAGGGCACGATATACGGGGCAATCGGTTCATTCGCGCTGACCACGGCCATATTCGCTAATTCCTGAGCAAGTGCCGGGCTAAAGTCCTCAACGCTCACCTGGAGTTGTTGTGCGAATGTCAGGGCCATCACCAGGTTCAGTGGGTTACGCCCATTCAGGTAATGAGCGACCGCTCCCTGGGTGATATCCAGCTCATCAGCAATCGACTGCTGGGTGACACCGAGCCGTTTTTTCTTTGCTTCATAAAGGTCTTTAAGACGTTTAGCGTCTTCAGCCTGAGCCGGTGTGATGACTTTTTTCTTTCCCATATTCAAATAGTAATACCCAGGCTCTTAAAATAAAAATACCGGCGGTATTGTTTATTTTAATACGTAGGGTATTGTTTGCTCAGGTTGTGCCAGGGAGTTGCTCCACATGAAAATTTCACTTGCGAAATATGTCGAGGAAGTGGGTCAGGTAAAAGCGGCGAAGGCCCTCGGTGTTCACCAGACAGCGATCAGCAAAGCGGTGCGTGAAGGGCGCCAGATTTACATCAACAAACTGCCCAGCGGTGAGGTAAAAGCGTTTGAATACCGCGCGTTTCCTCATCGCAGTAAGCAGAACACATAACAGAGTAACGCCAACCATTTACGTCATCCTTTAATAACCACACAATGACGTGTACCATGTTGGTTCGTTATCAGAAGGCGAAGGCAGGGACAGTGCGGATTTTCCGACATCCAGATGTCCACAGTTTGCAGAGTGAAGCAAATAAAACCTTCTAACTCTCTGATATGAATATACTCATCAATTTTGCATGTGCTCTTTCGTGTGGGGCACCACTGTAAATAAGGATATAAAATGCCTGTAATTACTCTTCCTGATGGCAGTCAACGCCATTTCGACCACGCTGTAAGCCCCATGGATGTTGCTCTGGATATCGGTCCAGGCCTGGCGAAAGCCACTATCGCTGGCCGTGTCAACGGTGAGCTGGTAGATGCCTCCGATGTCATTGAACAGGACGCGACGCTCTCGCTGATTACCGCGAAAGATGAAGACGGTCTGGAAATCATCCGTCACTCCTGTGCGCACCTGCTGGGACACGCTATCAAACAGCTGTGGCCGAACACCAAAATGGCCATCGGTCCGGTCATTGATAACGGTTTTTACTACGACGTTGACCTCGACCACACCCTGACCCAGGAAGATATCGATGCCCTCGAAAAGCGTATGCACGAGTTGGCGGAGAAAAACTACGATGTCATCAAGAAAAAGGTGAGCTGGCACGAAGCGCGCGAAACGTTTGTGAAGCGCGGTGAAAGCTATAAAGTCAACATTCTTGATGAGAACATCGCGCATGATGACAAGCCTGGCTTGTATCATCACGAAGAATACGTCGACATGTGCCGCGGTCCGCACGTGCCGAATATGCGTTTCTGTCATCACTTCAAACTGATGAAAACCGCAGGCGCCTACTGGCGTGGCGACAGCAGCAACAAAATGCTGCAGCGTATCTACGGCACCGCATGGGCCGATAAGAAAGCGTTAAACGCCTATCTGCAACGCCTGGAAGAAGCCTCCAAGCGTGACCACCGTAAAATCGGCAAGCAGCTCGACCTGTACCACATGCAGGAAGAAGCGCCGGGAATGGTATTCTGGCATAATGACGGCTGGACTATCTTCCGTGAACTGGAAACTTTCGTGCGTTCTAAGCTGAAAGAGTACCAGTATCAGGAAGTGAAAGGCCCGTTCATGATGGACCGTGTGCTGTGGGAAAAAACCGGCCACTGGGACAACTACAAAGATGCGATGTTCACCACCTCTTCAGAGAACCGTGAATACTGCATCAAGCCGATGAACTGCCCGGGTCACGTTCAGATCTTCAACCAGGGTCTGAAATCTTACCGTGACTTACCGCTGCGTATGGCGGAGTTCGGTAGCTGCCACCGTAACGAGCCATCAGGCGCGCTGCATGGCTTAATGCGTGTCCGTGGCTTTACTCAGGATGATGCGCATATCTTCTGTACTGAAGAGCAGGTGCGTGATGAAGTTAACGCCTGTATTCGTATGGTCTATGATATGTACAGCACCTTTGGCTTCGAGAAAATCGTCGTCAAGCTGTCGACTCGTCCGGAAAAACGCATCGGTAGTGATGAAATGTGGGATCGTGCGGAAGCCGATCTGGCCGTGGCTCTGGAAGAAAACAACATCCCGTTTGAGTATCAACTGGGTGAAGGTGCCTTCTACGGCCCGAAAATTGAATTTACCCTGTATGACTGCCTCGATCGTGCATGGCAGTGCGGAACAGTACAGTTAGACTTCTCTCTGCCGCAGCGTTTGAACGCCTCTTATGTGGGCGAAAGCAACGAGCGTCAGGTGCCGGTGATGATTCACCGTGCTATTTTGGGTTCCATCGAACGCTTCATCGGTATTTTGACCGAAGAGTTCGCCGGATTCTTCCCAACATGGCTGGCACCGGTGCAGGTCGTGGTGATGAATATCACCGATTCGCAGTCTGAATACGTTAACGAATTGACGCGTAAACTACAAAATGCGGGCATTCGCGTAAAAGCAGACTTGAGAAATGAGAAGATTGGCTTTAAAATCCGCGAGCACACATTACGTCGTGTCCCGTATATGCTGGTTTGTGGCGACAAAGAGGTTGAAGCAGGCAAAGTTGCCGTGCGCACCCGTCGCGGAAAAGACCTCGGCACTATGGACGTAAACGAAGTGATCGAGAAGCTGCTAACAGAAATACGCAGCCGCAGTCTTCAACAACTGGAGGAATAAGGTATTAAAGGCGGAAAACGAGTACAAACGGCACGTCCGAATCGTATCAATGGCGAGATTCGAGTTCAGGAAGTTCGCTTAACAGGTCTGGAAGGCGAACAGCTTGGTATTGTGAGTCTGAGAGAAGCTCTGGAAAAAGCTGAAGAAGCAGGAGTGGATCTGGTAGAGATCAGTCCTAACGCCGAACCGCCAGTTTGCCGAATCATGGACTACGGCAAATTCCTCTATGAAAAGAGCAAATCTTCTAAGGAACAGAAGAAAAAGCAAAAAATTGTTCAGGTTAAGGAAATCAAATTCCGACCTGGCACCGACGATGGCGATTACCAGGTAAAACTCCGCAGCCTGGTACGCTTTCTCGAAGAGGGCGATAAGGCCAAAATCACACTGCGTTTCCGCGGTCGTGAAATGGCCCACCAACAGATCGGTATGGAAGTGCTTAACCGCGTCCGTGACGATCTGAGTGAACTGGCAGTAGTCGAATCCTTCCCTACGAAGATCGAAGGCCGCCAGATGATCATGGTGCTTGCTCCTAAGAAGAAACAGTAAGGCCTTCAAGTAACAATCACTGTGGGGCTCTCGCGGGCCTCACAGCTTTTTGTTCGCCTACGTTTCTATTTTTCAACAATGCGAAGTGGAAGTTATTAAGATGCCAAAAATTAAGACCGTACGCGGTGCTGCTAAGCGCTTCAAAAAAACCGGTAAAGGTGGTTTTAAGCACAAGCACGCTAACCTGCGTCATATTCTGACCAAAAAAGCGACCAAGCGTAAACGTCACCTGCGTCCAAAAGCCATGGTTTCCAAAGGCGATCTGGGTCTGGTAATCGCGTGCCTGCCGTACGCATAAGCCGTTAACGTTTAACTTTTTTCACTAAGAATATAGATACAGGAGAGCACATATGGCTCGCGTAAAACGTGGTGTAATTGCACGTGCACGTCACAAGAAAATTTTGAAACAAGCTAAAGGCTACTACGGTGCGCGTTCACGCGTATACCGCGTTGCCTTCCAGGCTGTTATCAAAGCAGGTCAGTACGCTTACCGTGACCGTCGTCAACGTAAGCGTCAGTTCCGTCAACTGTGGATTGCGCGTATCAACGCAGCAGCACGTCAGAACGGTATTTCTTACAGCAAATTCATCAATGGCCTGAAAAAAGCCTCTGTTGAAATCGACCGTAAGATCCTGGCTGACATCGCCGTATTCGACAAAGTAGCGTTCACCGCTCTGGTCGAAAAAGCGAAATCAGCACTGGCATAAGCCAGTTGAAGAGGGAGGCTTGCCTCCCTCTTTTCGTTTCAGAGAGTTCAAATCGTTGACTTTTCAGGGTGAAGACTTTTCAATAAGCACTTCACAGACCTTTTCAGACAAGGTAACGCAAGCATGAATGCTGCTATTTTCCGCTTCTTTTTTTACTTTAGCACCTGAAACCAGGAGGCTAGCGCGTGAGAGAAGAAACGGAAAACAGCGCCAGAAAGCCTCCATCGCGGAGGCTTTTTTTGTATCTGCCGTTGATGAAAATCGCTAAATAACGAGGAAAACCATGTCACATCTCGCAGAGCTGGTTGCCAGTGCTAAGGCAGCCATAAATGAAGCTCATGATGTCGCCACGCTGGATAACGTGCGTGTTGAGTATCTGGGCAAGAAAGGGCATTTGACCCTTCAGATGACCACCCTGCGTGAATTGCCGGCGGAAGAACGCCCGGCCGCAGGCGCGGTCATTAACGAAGCGAAAGAGCAGGTTCAGCAGGCGTTAAATGAGCGTAAAGCGGCCCTTGAAGGCGCTGCCCTGAACGCGCGTCTGGCTGCGGAAACCATCGATGTTTCTCTGCCTGGTCGTCGCATTGAAACCGGCGGGCTGCATCCTGTGACTCGCACCATCGACCGCATTGAAAGTTTCTTCGGTGAGCTCGGCTTTACCGTCGCAACAGGGCCTGAAATTGAAGATGACTATCATAACTTCGATGCCCTGAATATTCCGGGTCACCATCCGGCACGCGCTGACCACGACACTTTCTGGTTTGATGCTACCCGTCTGCTGCGTACCCAGACGTCTGGCGTACAGATCCGTACCATGAAAGACAAGCAACCGCCGATTCGTATCATCGCGCCGGGCCGCGTGTATCGTAACGACTACGATCAGACGCACACCCCAATGTTCCATCAGATGGAAGGCCTGATTGTTGACACCAATATCAGCTTCACCAACCTGAAGGGCACGCTGCACGATTTCCTGAATAACTTCTTTGAAGAAGATTTGCAGGTCCGTTTCCGTCCATCTTACTTCCCGTTCACTGAACCGTCTGCAGAAGTGGACGTCATGGGTAAAAACGGCAAATGGCTGGAAGTGCTGGGCTGCGGCATGGTGCACCCGAATGTCCTGCGTAACGTGGGTATCGACCCGGAAGTTTATTCCGGCTTCGCCTTCGGCATGGGCATGGAGCGTCTGACCATGCTGCGTTACGGTGTCACCGACTTGCGCGCATTCTTCGAAAACGATCTGCGTTTCCTCAAACAGTTTAAATAAGGGCAGGACAGAACAATGAAATTCAGTGAACTGTGGTTACGCGAATGGGTGAACCCGGCCATCGACAGCGAAGCGCTGTCCGGCCAAATCACCATGGCAGGCCTGGAAGTGGACGGCGTTGAGCCGGTCGCTGGCGTGTTCAACGGTGTGGTTGTAGGCGAAGTGGTTGAGTGTGGTCAGCATCCGAATGCGGACAAACTGCGCGTCACCAAAATTAACGTCGGCGGCGAGCGTCTGCTGGATATCGTCTGCGGCGCGCCAAACTGCCGCCAGGGCCTGAAAGTGGCGGTGGCAACCATCGGTGCTGTTCTGCCGGGCGATTTTAAAATCAAAGCGGCGAAGCTGCGCGGCGAGCCCTCTGAAGGCATGCTGTGCTCTTTCTCAGAGCTGGGTATTTCCGACGATCACAGCGGTATTATCGAGCTGCCAGCCGATGCGCCGTTGGGCATGGATATCCGTGAGTATCTGAAGCTTGATGACAACACCATCGAAATCAGCGTCACACCAAACCGTGCTGATTGCCTGGGTATCATCGGTGTTGCCCGCGACGTGGCAGTGCTGAACCAGCAGCCGCTGAACGAGCCAGAAATGGCACCAGTGGCAGCAACTATCACTGACACCTTCCCGATTAAGGTAGAAGCCACCGAAGCTTGTCCGCGCTATCTGGGCCGTGTCGTCAAAGGCATCAACGTTAAAGCCGCCACGCCGCTGTGGATGAAAGAGAAACTGCGTCGTTGCGGTATCCGTTCTATCGATGCTGTGGTTGACGTCACCAACTACGTGCTGCTTGAACTGGGTCAGCCGATGCACGCCTTCGACCTGGATCGCATCGACGGCGGTATCGTCGTGCGTATGGCGAAAGAGGGCGAAACGCTGGTACTGCTGGACGGTAACGAAGCGAAACTCAGCGCTGACACGCTGGTCATCGCCGACCACAACAAAGCGCTGGCGATGGGCGGTATCTTCGGTGGTGAGCACTCAGGCGTTAATGGTGAAACGCAAAACGTCCTGCTGGAATGTGCGTTCTTCAATCCACTTTCCATTACCGGTCGTGCACGCCGTCAGGGTCTGCATACCGATGCTTCTCACCGCTATGAGCGTGGTGTCGATCCAGCGCTGCAGTACAAAGCGATGGAACGTGCAACCCGCCTGCTGATTGACCTCTGCGGCGGCGAAGCGGGTCCGGTGATTGATGTCACTCACGAAGCGACTCTGCCAAAGCGTGCCACCATCACTCTGCGTCGCAGCAAACTGGATCGCCTGATTGGTCACCACATTGCTGATGCTCAGGTCAGCGACATCCTGCGTCGTCTGGGCTGTGAAGTCACTGAAGGCCAGGACCAGTGGCAAGCGGTAGCGCCAAGCTGGCGTTTCGATATGGAAATCGAAGAAGACCTGGTGGAAGAAGTGGCACGTGTCTACGGCTACAACAATATTCCTGATACGCCAGTCCAGGCTGGTTTGATCATGGGCACCCACAAAGAAGCCAACCTGTCACTCAAGCGTGTGAAAACCATGCTGAACGACAAAGGCTACCAGGAAGTGATCACCTACAGCTTCGTTGACCCGAAAGTGCAGCAACTGATCCATCCGGGTGAAGAAGCGCTGATCCTGCCAAGCCCAATTTCCAGCGAAATGTCGGCCATGCGTCTGTCTTTGTGGACTGGCCTGCTGGGCACCGTGGTGTACAACCAGAACCGCCAGCAAAGCCGTGTACGTATCTTCGAAAGCGGTCTGCGCTTCGTGCCAGATACCCAGGCGCCACTGGGCATCCGTCAGGATGTCATGCTGAGCGGCGTGATTTGCGGAAATCGCTATGAAGAGCATTGGAACCTGGCGAAAGAGACAGTTGATTTCTATGATTTAAAAGGCGATCTCGAAGCAGTTCTCGATTTGACCGGCAAGCTGGGCGATATCCAGTTCAAGGTTGAAGCGAATCCGGCGCTGCATCCGGGTCAGTCTGCGGCGATTTATCTGAAAGGCGAACGTATTGGTTTCATTGGGGTTGTTCATCCTGAGCTGGAACGTAAACTGGATCTTAACGGTCGCACAATGGTCTTTGAACTGGAGTGGAACAAGCTCGCAGACCGCGTGGTGCCTCAGGCGAAAGAGATTTCCCGCTTCCCGGCGAACCGTCGTGATATCGCTGTGGTAGTGGCAGAAAACGTCCCAGCCGCAGATATTCTTGCCGAGTGTAAGAAAGTTGGCGTAAATCATGTAGTTGGCGTAAACTTGTTTGACGTGTACCGCGGTAAGGGTGTGGCGGAGGGCTATAAGAGCCTCGCTATCAGCCTAATCCTTCAGGATACCAGCCGTACACTCGAAGAAGAGGATATTGCCGCTACCGTCGCCAAATGTGTAGAGGCATTAAAAGAGCGATTCCAGGCATCATTGAGGGATTGAACCTATGGCGCTTACAAAAGCTGAAATGTCAGAATATCTGTTTGATAAGCTTGGGCTTAGCAAACGGGATGCCAAAGAACTGGTAGAGCTGTTTTTCGAAGAGATCCGTCGCGCTCTTGAAAACGGTGAGCAGGTAAAACTCTCCGGTTTTGGTAACTTCGATTTGCGCGATAAAAATCAACGCCCCGGGCGCAACCCGAAGACGGGCGAGGATATTCCCATTACAGCCCGGCGCGTGGTGACCTTCAGACCCGGCCAGAAGTTAAAAAGCCGTGTCGAAAACGCTTCGCCCAAAGCAGAGTAATTTCTGATTAACCAAAAAGGCCGCTTATGCGGCCTTTTTTCTTTTCTGCATTTATACCCTTATCTTTCTGATAATGTGACTTTCTGGACACTTCACTCAATTACCCTTGGATTTAAAGGGTAACGTTCGCATCACCATTAATCTGCTACCAAAGACGTAGCAACGTTGGGATGAGCAATCTTATGAAGATCCCGAAAGCTATCCTGGCTGTGTCGGCCTCCATTCCGGCACTGAGCGCCAGAGAGTGTCCTGCGAAAACATTTCTTTCAGGTGATACCCTTCTGCCAGGGCGCAGCGTTTTCGAGCACTGTCTGATTGTAGGGCATGTCGCCCAGGCTCTTATTGCCTCGTTTCCTGTCCCTCTGAGGAATGCGTTATTTCCCGTGGGATGTTCGTTGGTGGCTGCCTGCCATGACATTGGCAAACTCTCGCCGCTATTTTATCTGCGTTTACACCTCGCATTGCAGTGGCCTGCATCATCCTTGACTCAATCTTTGCTGAGCACTCTTGGGCTGACAGCTCAAGCCTCTGCACTGCGCGAGTTAGAAGAGGGCTGGGGAGGCCATGCAGGTGCAGGTGCTTCTGCCATTCAGGCGATTACCCGCCGTGGGGAACTGAGTACGGTCATCGGCCAGCACCACGGATTACGGACATTCAACGCCAGCATGAAAGCCAGTGACGACATGTTAGGCGGAGTCGCCTGGCAGGCAGCACGGCAGCAACTGGTCGAAGAGCTTCAACAGGCCTTGAATGAAACATGGCCGGAGGTTCTCAGCTTTTCGCAGCAACTGTCCCTGGCGGGCCTGACAACAGTGGCCGACTGGATTGGCTCTGGCCCACGGTTTACTGATCCGCTGAAAGACTGGCGCGCTCAACTTCCCCTTGCGCTGACCGACGCCAATATGTCAATGCCAGCCATCCGCCCAGGGTTGAGCTTCGATGAACAATTTGGCGGTTATCAACCGAATGAGGCGCAGCTAGCCTTGTTTGAGGCTGTCAAAGGGCCCGGCGTTTATGTTCTTGAAGCTCCAATGGGGATGGGTAAAACAGAAGCTGCTTTGTATGCCGCATATCGTGTTCTGGCGGCCGGTGAGGCACGAGGTGTCTATTTTGCATTACCGACGCAACTCACCTCCAACAAAATCTATCAGCGCTTCAGTCACTGGCTTGAGAACATCATTGAGCCCGGAAGCGCATGGCAAAAGACATTGCTGTTACACGGCAGCGCCCATTTGCAGGAAGGTCTCGGTGAAGACGCTCAGCCTGGTGGTAGCTGGTTTGATTCTCGCAAACGTGGGCTGCTGGCACCTTTCGCAGTGGGTACGCTTGATCAGGCTTTACTGGCCGCAATGAATGTGAAGCATGGTTTTGTGCGCACGTTTGGCCTGGCCGGAAAGGTGGTTGTGGTGGACGAGGTACACTCATTTGATCCATACACTGGCCTCATATTGCAGCAACTTGTTGAGGTGTTGAGGGATCTTCACTGTACGGTCATCATCTTAAGCGCCACGCTGACCGGTTCGCGCCGGGATGCGCTATTTACTGGCAAAGTCGAAGGCGGGGATGGCTATCCGCTGATCACCTATCAGCCACAGGGTGCAACAGACGTGCAAACGCGCAGATTGCTTTCGCCCACGAATCGCAACATTTCCCTTAAATTTAGCCAGGACGAAGATGCGCTGGAAGAAGCGTTACTGCGTGCAGAGCAGGGGCAACAGGTGCTGTGGATTGAAAACACGGTGGATGCTGCGCAGGCGTGTTATGCAACCCTGGCGTCGCGTGGCAGTGGCATGGGGATTGCCAGTGGATTACTGCATTCCCGCTATGTCCAGCGCGATCGCACTGCTCACGAAGAACGCTGGGTAAATCGCTATGGCAAAGAGGGCTGGCAGGTTCGCCAACAGGGCGGGGCCGTGCTGGTGGGGACGCAGGTCTTAGAGCAATCCATTGATATTGACGCTGATTTCCTGGTCACCCGGATGGCTCCCACGGATTTGCTGATGCAACGCCTAGGGCGTTTATGGCGTCATCAACAAACACCGCGCCCTGACGCCGCACGCTGCGAAGCCTGGCTCCTTTCTCCGGCTCTGGAAAGTGCACTTGCGTCCCCTTATCAGGCATTTGGTGGCAGTGCCTGGGTGTATGCGCCCTATATCCTCTGTCGCTCTTTGCAAGTCTGGCATGACAAAAACTCGGTGATGCTGCCTGCGGATATTCGCCCGATGCTTGAAGCGACCTATGTGGAAAGGGAAGAACGTGATCCGCTCAGCCAGTGGCGGCATGAGTTGCTTGAAGGAAGACGCTCATCACCCACACGTCCCGGCATCCATGAGTTGCAGCAACACGCCCGGCTGACGCTTTCGATGGTCGGAACCACCCAGCAAGAAAGTAAGGTCTGTACCCGTTATAGCGAACAGGACAACAGCAGCTTCCTGTTACTGCGTGCCGCGTTATGCGATGAAAAAAACAACACATTAAATCTTCAACTGCTGACCGGAGAGTGGCTAATCATTCCGAGGCAAAAGTCACGCATGACGGAGTCCGAACGCAGGCAATATTCGCTAAAGCTCGAAAAGGAAAAAGTGTCTTTGCCACCCAGTCGCACTCCTGAGGGCGAGGATGGGCAATGGTTTTGGAAGTGGGGATTACAGCATTTGTTGTATGCCGGAAATTCGGCAGAGCGGGAAATGCCGGAAGTCAGGATTGTCATTGTGGAACCTTCGGGCGATGTGCGTGGGGTTGATGGGGCTTTTCGCAACACCCGTTACCGTTATCGCTATCAGGATAAGATCGGTCTCAGGATTGAGAAAAAGGAGAGCTAAACCATGGCGGAAAACGAAAACCGTTTCAGCCTGATAGAGGAGCCCTGGATTCCTGTGGTGGATGTGGGGCGCGTCAGCCTTCGTCAACTTTTCAGCGAACCGCATCTACGAGCATTAGGCGGCAATGCACAGCAAAAGATCGCGCTAATGAAATTGCTACAGGCACTCTGCCAGTCAGCCGTCGCTCTGCAGGACGAGCAGCAGTGGCTGGCACTGCAACCGCAGGGAGTAAGCCATGCTGTACTGACTTATCTGGACAAATGGCAGGACAGATTCTGGCTGTACGGAGATAAGCCTTTTCTACAAATGCCTGCTATCGCCAGAGCAGAGATAAAACCCTTTGGCACAGTCCTGCCTGAAGTGTCGACGGGGAATACCACAGTGTTAACCGAACGGCAGAACGAAAAAGCCCTCAGCGATGCAGACAGGGCGCTGCTGCTGGTGGTGCAAATGAGTCTGGCGCTTGGCGGGAAGAAAACCGACAACAGCGTGGTGCTCAGTGCAGGCTATCGGGGAAAAACCAACGATAAAGGCAAACCTGCTACCGGCCGGTTTGGCCCTGGGCTTGCCTTTAAGGGAATGATGCACAGCTTTTGTGTGGGTGAAACGCTGGCAGAGACCTTCTGGCTGAATCTCTTCACGCAACAGGAGATAGCTATGTTTACCCAGTATCCGCAAGGGTGTGGAGTGGCTCCGTGGGAACAGATGCCAGAAGGCGAAGATTGTGCTGTCGCACGTTCGCTTAAACAGACGCTGATGGGGCGGCTTGTTCCCGTTTCGCGCTTCTGCTTGCTGGTGGAAGCGGGGCTGCATTATTCAGAAGGGATAAGCCACAGCAGCTACAAAGAAGGGCTGTATGACCCTTCGGTGCTGGTGAATAAAAAGGGCAAAGAGCTCAAGGTGCTGTGGATTAACCCCGGCAGAAGACCCTGGAGGGAGTTGACGTCCCTGCTGGCTTTCCTCTCCCCGCAGCAGTCAGAGTGGGAGTGTGAGCAACTGAGAATGGCTACAGACAAAGCGAGCCTTTCCCAGCGCTGCTTTGGTGTTTGGTCTGGTGGTTTAAGCGTTAGCAGTCAGGCTGGTGAGCAGTATATTTCCGGCAGCGACGATCAGGTGGAATCGCTTTACTGGTTAGATCCTGCTCATCTGGGCGACAGCTGGTTCTACCACTTCAAAAATGAAATGTCTGGGCTAGAGGGACTGGCGAAGACGCTATATGGCAGCGTCAGCCGTTGGTGCCGTGAGATGAAGCTTGAACCTAATAAATATGCCGCCAGAGCGACAGAGCAGTACTGGCAGTTGTGCGAAACGCAGGCTCAGACGCTGCTTGAAAGCAGCCCTGACAGTGACCAACGTCTGCGGTTACGCAAGCAGTTTGCGGAGTATATCTACAGGGTTTACGACGCGACTTGCTCAGGGCAAAACGCAAGACAGTTGGGGGCCTGGGCAGAAGCACGCCCGGTGCTGACTGACTATCTCAGAAGTACCACAGGGAAGGAGGTTGCATGAACACGAAAAATGAAGCTCGCAACACGCACCATCAGCCGTTAATCCACTATGTGTTCGAGCGTTGCCAGCAAGATAAAGGCTTTGCCGCCCGGCTGCGACGAGCCAATAACCCGGCAACGGAGTATCAGTGTTGGGAGTTGCTGGGGCGTTTTGGTCTCGACCTTGAACATGAGACGAAGCGCAGAGCTCATGCATTAGTCGTGGCTGCTGTGGCAACCAGCCGGGCGGAGAAAAATGGCACGCTGACGCTGGGGAAAGCCATTGCAGAAAGCTTTCCGGAGGGCAGTCAAAGCGACCAGGCAAAATCGCGGCTCAATCGTTTGCTGGCCTGCGACACGGTCGCTGAGGTGTGTCAAATTCTCAGACCCTTACTGTCATTGATTCAAAGCCGAGTCACCGTGCCGCTGGACTATGAACGGTTGCTATCAGAGTTGACGGATTTTGGTTACAACAAAGATCGGATCAGAGCGCGTTGGGCGCAGCAGTTTTATGCCAGCAACAAGCAGGAGGCGACCAACGTATGACCCTTTATCTCAGTGCGCTGCATCTCAACAGCGCCGCCTGCCGGAAGCAGAAAATAACCGATGTCTACAGCCTGCACCGTGTGGTGTATGACCTGTTTGACGATGTGCGCACAGAACACCAAAAACAAGCTTCTGTGCCCAGCGGCATTCAGTGGGTCGATAAAGGCGGCGATGTGCGCGGCAGGCAACTGCTTATCTTGTCCGATCGCTCCCCAAACCAACCTGAATATGGGGAATTGCAAACCAAAGTGCTGCCGGATCACTTCCTCCTGCACAAGCAATATCACTTTTCGGTCTGTCTCAACCCTGCCACCCGCGACACTAAAACTCACAAGTTAACGCCTGTGCGTGGACGTGAGGCTATTGGCGCATGGTTTTGCCAGCGAGCGACAGCCTGGGGCATTGCAGTCGATCCTCGGCAGCTTCAGGTTGAGGACATTAACCTGCTGCAAGTCGATGCAGGCACCCACAAATACATCACACTTCAGCAGGCCACGCTAAGCGGCAGGTTGACAGTAGCCGACCCTGAGCGCTTTAAAACCAGCTTCACTCAAGGCATTGGCCGCGGACGTGCTTTCGGCTGCGGGTTGCTGCAAATCGTGCCGTTAACCGACAACTTCTTCTCCGAATAAAAAGGATTTTTACCATGAGCTTACTGAACAGTATCCGTATCGAATTTCATGTCCTGCAGTCCTTTCCGGTCACTTGCCTGAACCGGGATGATGTTGGCGCACCGAAAAGTGCGATTGTTGGCGGTGTCACCCGCGCTCGCGTGAGTTCACAGTGCTGGAAACGCCAGGTACGACTGGCGCTGCAAGAGTTTGGCATCAAGCTGGGCGTAAGAACAAAAAAAGTCAAAGAGCTGCTGCTCCCGCATTTTGCTACGAAAGGTGCAAATGGCGAACAGGCAGAAGCGTGTGCCACAAAAATGGCGGAACTGCTGTCAGCCGACACGCTACTTTTTATCAGTGAGGCAGAAGCGGCAGCGCTGGCAGCTTATGCGCAAGAAAAGGGCTTTGATGCCGCAGAAATCAAAGATAAAGAGCTGGCAAAAGTGGCAAAAAAAATTCTCAACCCTAACCTGGATGCACTGGATATCGCGCTCTTCGGGCGCATGGTGGCGAGAGCCGCCAGCATGAATGTTGAAGCCGCCGCCTCGTTTAACCATGCGATTTCCACCCATAAGGTCAGTAATGAAGTGGAGTTTTTTACCGCATTGGATGATTGCCCGGATACCTCAGGATCGGCGCACATGGGCACTCTTGAGTTTAACGCCGCCACTTACTATCGCTATGTCTGTCTCGATCTTGGTCAACTGGCGCAAACGTTGGGCCACGATGAACAAGAGACCAGCACTGAACAACTGCAAAAAGCGATTGCAGCCTTTACTAAAGCGCTATTTGTTGCACTGCCTTCTGCGCGCCAGACGACACAATCTGGTGCCAGTCCATGGGAATACGCGCGAGTGTTGGTACGTAAGGGGCAGCGTTTACAGGTTCCTTTTGAAACGCCAGTTAAAGCGGTACAAGGCGGTTATCTGCAACCCAGCATACAGGAACTACAAACCTATCTGGCGAAAAAAGAAAAGCTCAGCGGGTCGCTGTTCGGCAAGCAAGGTGATTACGAATGGGGAGTCAACGAGGATTACGCGATTGACCAGTTGATTCAAGATTTGCAATCTCATGTGGTGTAAATCATGAGCCACTATTATTTACTGCTCTGGCTTGAGGGGCCGCTACAAAGTTGGGGACATGACTCACGCTTTGGCCGTCGCGATACCTTGCCATTTCCGACGCAGTCTGGCGTTTGCGGCATCCTTTGTGCGGCGCTAGGGGCTGGTGGACTGCAGCGTGACATGCTGGCGCAACTGACTAGCGGAAAATGGTTTGTACGGGCGATGCCACGCTGCAACGCTCAACCGACGGTACCGTTGTGTGATTTTCAGATGGTGGGCAGTGGCTATGACGAGAACGACCCGTGGCAGCTTCTGCTGATCCCTAAAACCAGTGAGGGCAAAAAGGCCGTTGGCGGCGGCACGAAAATGACCTACCGCTACTACCTTCAGGACAGCGCCTTCGCCGTCGCTATCGAGCTTCCGCAAGTATTAGCAACCGAACTGAGTGCAGCACTGGCCGCTCCGGTGTGGGATTTGTCTCTTGGGCGTAAAACCTGCGTGCCGTCAGAATTTATCGGGCAAGGAATATTCACCTCGCTCGATGAGGCCTGGGAGCGCAGCGACCTGTTAATGGAGCAGAAAAACCGACAGCTTCGTTTTACGGTCTTCCCATCGGCCTTGCCAGAAGAGGGGGAAGTGCTAACGCTGAACGATGTGCCCTTGCAGTTTGGTGAGAATAAACGTTATGGCGATCGTCTGGTCACGATTGTTCATCCGTAATCTTAGTACTGCGTTATCGCAGCTCTGTTTCAAGGAGAGTGTCGATGGCCAATGGAAAGCGTCTGTTCGTCAAAATCACCCGAGAATCATTGCCGCAGGTGAAAGACAAGTATCCGTTTATCTACCTTGAACGTGGGCGGCTGGAAATTGATGACAGCAGCCTGAAATGGCTGGATGCAGAAGGGCAGGTGGTGCGTTTACCCGTAGCAACGATTAACACGTTGCTGCTGGGGCCCGGAACGTCCATCACCCACGATGCGGTGAAAACGGCAGCAGCGGCAAACTGTGCACTTTGTTGGGTCGGTGAAGACAGCCTTTTGTTCTATGCCGCAGGCTTTCAACCTACTGCGGATAGCAGAAACTTTCGCCGACAAATGACGATTGCCTGCGATAAAAAGCGGTCACTGGAGGTCGCGAGACAGATGTATCAACGGCGTTTTCCCGATGCCGAACTCAGGGAGAAAAGCCTGAAGGAGATGATGGGAATGGAAGGTCATAGGGTTCGGTCGTTGTATCAGGAGAAAGCGCTGCAGTATGGCGTCGGCTGGAAAGGACGTCAGTTCACCCCGAATAAATTTGAACTGAGCGACACCACCAATCAGATCCTGACATCAGCTAATGCCGCGCTCTATGGCATCTTGTGTTCCGCCGTGCATGCGATGGGCTACTCGCCGCATATTGGGTTCATTCATACTGGTTCACCGCTGCCATTTATTTATGATCTCGCCGACCTCTACAAAGCTGAGTTGTGCATCGATCTTGCCTTTGCGCTGAATAAAGAAATGGCAGGGCAGTATGATAAGCATCTGCTCGCAAAACGCTTTCGCGAACGGGTTATCACCATGGAGTTACTGGAGAGGGTTGCATTTGATATCAAACAGTTACTTGGGGAAGAGAAAAAATGATTGTCGTAGTCGCCAATAATTTACCCCCCGCTGTTCGCGGAAGAATGAAACTTTGGTTTCTGGAACCCAGAGCCAACGTTTTCGTTTCAGGCGTAAAAGACGCAGTAGCCGGTCAGGTCGTGGATTACCTGCTGAGCCACTGCCCCGCAGCCTCCGGTGGGGTCATCTTTAAAAGTCTTCCCACCGCTCCAGGCTATGAAATCCGCACGATTGGCCTGCCAGATAAGACCTTGTGCGAAATTTCTGGCCTGCAACTTGTCCTGGAAAAAATATTTCAGGTCGACTAGGTAAAACCACTATATAGGGTTGATAGTGAAGGTTCTTTAACAATATATTGGTGTCTTCTCCACGCCCGTGGAGGTGTTTCTTCTGAGTTTTTTAAAGGCGGGGATTATTTTGGGTCTTCTCCACGCCCGTGGAGGTGTTTCCAGAATCTGAGTCAGGTAAGGGTTCATAAAAACGTCTTCTCCACGCCCGTGGAGGTGTTTCCAGTTTCTATCAGTCGCCGTCCAGAAACAGCTGGTCTTCTCCACGCCCGTGGAGGTGTTTCTATTTGAAATTTACGCATCAAGGTTTTTTGAGTGTCTTCTCCACGCCCGTGGAGGTGTTTCCGGAGATGAACAGATGTTTAAAGAAATGATGATGTCTTCTCCACGCCCGTGGAGGTGTTTCTAAAGATGGCGTTGATTATATCGCGCCGTATATGTCTTCTCCACGCCCGTGGAGGTGTTTCCAAGCAGGAGCTAAACGAAAACCAAATTGCCAAGTCTTCTCCACACCCGGCAGAGGCGCTGAAGGTGGTCGATGGTCTTCTCCACGCCCGTGGAGGTGTTTCTAACCGATTGTCTCCAGGCTTCCGGCTACGACCGTCTTCTCCACGCCCGTGGAGGTGTTTCTAACCGATTGTCTCCAGGCTTCCGGCTACGACCGTCTTCTCCACACCCGTGGAGGTGTTTCCATGTGGACGATGTCTACTTCTTTGACCACTTTGTCTTCTCCACACCCGTGGAGGTGTTTCCGCTGTAAGACTCGGGAACGTACTCAAAGGCGAGTCTTCTCCACACCCGTGGAGGTGTTTCTCACTGTTACGACACCTGGCTGTCGGGGCAAGAGTCTTCTCCACGCC
Organism: Scandinavium sp. NPDC088450; assembly: GCF_044900545.1. Classification (NCBI taxonomy): domain Bacteria; kingdom Pseudomonadati; phylum Pseudomonadota; class Gammaproteobacteria; order Enterobacterales; family Enterobacteriaceae; genus Scandinavium; species Scandinavium sp. NPDC088450. Next base: position 204,610 of record NZ_JBJDNI010000003.1, read on the forward strand.
CGTGGAGGTGTTTCTATGTTTGACGGTATGAAACGAGGGACACTGAAGTCTTCTCCACGCCCGTGGAGGTGTTTCCCAGCCTTATATCTGGCTGAAATTCATCACTCCGCCGTCTCCACAAGCGTGGAGGTGTTTCCGATATACGGTTAGCGAGACGTGCAGGGCTTGCGTCTTCTCCACGTCCGTGGAGGTGTTTCTCAATGGGGCGTTACGGATATCAGCGACGAAACGTCTTCTCCACGCTCGTGCAGGTGTTTCCGGCTGCTGGGTATCGGATGGTAAGTCCCTGAAGTCTTCTTCACCCAAGTGGAGGTGTTTCCGTTGCCACGTCCCGACCAAACCCTGTGGTACCCGGTTTCTCCACGTCAGTGGAGGTGTCATCGTCAATCACATCCGAAAAAGGAGGCCGTAAGTGTGCAGTCAATTTTGCCAACTTCCGGAGCTTTTCCTTCCCACCTGGCCAGAACCCTCTTAAAATCATTCACCTGACCCCAATGGATTCTGGATTTCATGCACACACTCGCCCAACGACAGCACAGACGAAATCAGCGATGGCTTGGCGTGTTGCTGCTGCTTCTGCTGCTGGCGATTTTTATTAGCCTTTGTGCGGGCGAACAGTGGTTGTTTCCGCCTGACTGGCTGACGCCGCGTGGGGAATTGTTTGTCGGGCAGATTCGCTTGCCGCGTACATTAGCGGTGATGCTGGTCGGGGCTGCGCTCGCAGTCTCTGGCGCAATCATGCAGGCTCTGTTTGAAAACCCGTTGGCGGAGCCTGGGTTGCTTGGTGTCTCAAACGGCGCGGGCGTAGGGTTGATTGCGGCGGTGCTGCTTGGAAAAGGTTTGCTCCCCGGTTGGGCGCTTGGATTAAGTGCGATTGCCGGGGCGCTACTCATCACCGTTGTCCTTCTGCGTTTTGCTCGTCGTCATCTCTCAACCAGCCGTCTGCTTTTGGCGGGCGTAGCGCTGGGGATTATTTGCAGTGCGCTAATGACCTGGGCGGTCTATTTTTCAACGTCGTTTGATTTACGTCAGTTGATGTACTGGATGATGGGGGGATTTGGCGGCGTGGACTGGCACCAGGCGTGGCTGATGCTGGCTTTACTTCCGGCGATGCTGTGGGTCTGCCTGCAATCTCAGGCGCTGAATTTACTGTCATTAGGCGAAACGTCTGCCCGCCAGTTAGGGCTTCCGCTCTGGCTGTGGCGCAGGCTTTTGGTGCTGGTGACCGGCTGGCTGGTGGGCGTCAGCGTGGCGCTGGCTGGCGCGATTGGCTTTATTGGTCTGGTTATCCCGCATATTCTGCGTTTATGTGGCCTGACGGATCACCGTGTTTTGCTCCCGGCTTGCATGCTGGCGGGCGGCACGACGCTGCTTTTTGCTGATATTGTTGCCCGTCTGGCTTTGGCATCGGCGGAATTGCCAATAGGCGTTGTGACCGCCACGCTAGGCGCTCCCGTATTTATCTGGCTATTATTGAAAGCTGGCCGCTAAGTGCCGGTTAATCACCGAAGAGGATGCTATGCAACACGATATTCTGAACACCCACGTCACGACCATTGATGGCGAAAATATCAGTCTCGAGACCTTTAAAGGGGATGTCCTGCTGGTGGTGAACGTTGCCTCTCAGTGCGGGTTAACGCCGCAGTATGAGCAACTGGAGAACATTCAGAAAGCCTGGGAATCGCAAGGTTTTCGCGTGTTAGGCTTCCCGTGCAATCAGTTTTTGGGTCAGGAACCGGGTAACGAAGAAGAAATCAAAACCTTCTGCAGCACCACTTACGGTGTGACTTTCCCGATGTTCAGCAAAATCGACGTCAACGGTGAGCATCGCCATCCGCTGTACCAAAAACTGACGGCGGCGGCTCCTGTTGCCGTCGCACCTGAAAGCAGCGGCTTCTACGAACGTATGGCCAGTAAAGGACGCGCGCCAAAGCAGCCTGGCGATATTCTGTGGAACTTCGAGAAATTCCTGATTGGCCGTGACGGTGAAATCATCCAGCGCTTCTCGCCGGATATGACCCCAGAAGACCCGATTGTGATGGAGTCGATCAAACTGGCGCTGGCGAAGTAATCATGCCATTGATGCAGCTTCAGGCAGTGGAAGAAGCAGGGCGGTTACAGCCCGTCACAGCGGACGTGATGCAGGGCGAAAGTCTGCACCTTGTCGGGCCAAACGGGGCCGGCAAGAGCACACTGCTGGCGAGAATGGCGGGCATCAGTCAGGGCAAAGGGCAGGTGAGCTTGTTGGGCCGCTCGTTGGCGGAATGGCCGCCGTTAGCGCTTGCCCGCCATCGGGCTTATCTCACGCAGCACCAGACGCCGCCGTTCGCTATGCCTGTCTGGCACTATCTGACGCTGCATCAGCATGATAAATCGCAGCACCACCTCCAGCACGATATTGCCGCAAAGCTAGGGCTTGAAGATAAACTCGCCCGCCCGGTCAATCAGCTTTCCGGCGGTGAATGGCAGCGCGTCCGTCTTGCTGCTGTCGTTTTGCAAATTCATCCTCAGGGAAACCCGGACGGCAAATTGCTGTTGCTGGATGAGCCGATGAACAGCCTTGATGTCGCTCAGCAAGCGGCGTTCGACAGGCTGCTGACTGAACTTCATCAGCAAGGTATTACTATTGTGATGAGCAGCCACGACCTTAACCATACGTTGCGCTTTGCCAGCAGCACGTGGTTGATGCGTCGAGGGAAATTACTGGCGAGTGGCAAGACGCCGCACGTTATGACGACAGAAAATCTGACGGCTGCGTATGATATGCCGTTCAAAAAGCTGACGACGGACGGCACTGAAATCCTGATAGCGGCCCTGTAAGGCGGCTTAATGGTTGCCAGTTTCCGGCTTCGCGAGCTAAATTAAACCTATAAAAAAACTCAGAGGATACGCCAGGATATGCGTCCCTTTATTTTGTTAGTGGCGGCATTAATTTTAGCAGGGTGTAGCAGCCATCGTGCGCCGCCGCCCAATCCACGCCTTTCTGATTCCATCACGGTCATCGCCAATCTCAACGATCAACTGACGAACTGGCGCGGCACGCCGTATCGTTATGGCGGCAGCACGCGTCGCGGGGTGGATTGCTCCGCCTTTGTGATGATGACTTTCCGCGATCAGTTCGATATGCAACTGCCACGCGACACAGAAAATCAGGCGAGAGTCGGCACCAAAATCGACAAAGACGACTTATTGCCGGGCGATCTGGTGTTCTTTAAAACCGGCTCTGGTGGCAGTGGTTTGCATGTCGGGATCTACGATACCGACAATCAATTTATTCATGCCTCAACCAGCCAGGGCGTGACGCGTTCCTCGCTGGATAATGTCTACTGGCGGAAAAACTTCTGGCAGGCAAGACGGATATAGTCAGAAAACGTTAAGGGCCGAAAGGCCCTTTTTTGTTTAGGAAGAAATAAAAGCCCGCTTGCGAAATAATTATCGCGTCTAACACTATTCACGTAATGAATCTGTGGATTGTGCGTCTGCATGAATATGGATTACAATCATCATAATGATAATGCAAAGGAATTCCTGAAATAAAAAGGAACGAATGAACTTAATCTTTTTAAAATCAAAGATTTTCTTTTCTACTGGAACCACACAGCCGCGACCGGGGATAGCCCTTAAACAGGGGTGGGCGCAATGATTGTCTCACTGGATAAAGCATACCGGGCAGAAATAGTATTCCTCCCTGCCAGAAATGGCGGGGGCAAACTTGTGGGGCTTGAGCTCATCGCTAACTTTGTTGGTGCGCACGACAACGTCCGCACGCCAACCAGTTTGATTACCTCTCGCCTGAGTCCGGATGACGACATTGCGCTGTTTACTGAAAAACTCTTGCTGCTTGAAAGCTGCCAGATCTTTTTTATTCAGCAGGAATTGATTGCCTGGATTAATATAACGCCGGTAATCGCTGAAGCACTTTTAGTGCAAAAGGAACTGGCAGAACGCGCCGCCCGATTTTCTTTTCTCGAATTCACCGTCAATGAGAATTTTCCTCAGTTGAATACACTCGATGAACAGCATTTGTTAGTTCAACTGGTGAATCACTTTCCATTGGTGCTGGGCAATTTTGGTGTCGGGGAAGCGTCAGCTCAACCGGTTTTTAGTGGGCTGTTTAAACGTGTGGCGTTGGATAAAAACTTTATCCAGCAGCAGGCTCCGCTATTATCTTTTGACCCTTTTATGCGAGCGATTACCGCGCAAATTAAACCGTTCTGCGGCGACATGATGGCGGCGGGAGTGGACAGCCAGACTCTGCTTGAGCGCCTGCAGCCATGGGGGTTTAGTGCCTATCAGGGTGCGCTGTGGCCTGCTGTCGATGCGGCGGCGTTAACGTCACTGGTGCAGGAATAACCCTGCATCTCGCCCGTATTTATCTGCCTGCGTTGGCACTACACTAAAGACAGGAGGAACCATGACCCTGTCTTTTACCCATCACTGGCGCGATGAGCTGCCAGGTTTTTATACCGAGCTTTCCCCAACGCCGCTGGATAACGCGCGCCTGATTTGGCACAACGCGCCTTTGGCGGAAGCACTCAACTTGCCCGCATCGCTCTTTGCCACGACCAACGGCGCAGGCGTCTGGGGCGGCGAAACGCTGCTGCCCGGCATGCTGCCTTTAGCGCAGGTTTACAGCGGACACCAGTTTGGCGTCTGGGCAGGTCAGCTCGGTGACGGGCGAGGGATCTTGCTTGGCGAACAGCAACTGGCCGACGGTCGTCGCTATGACTGGCACCTCAAAGGCGCGGGCCTGACACCGTATTCCCGCATGGGAGACGGACGAGCAGTCTTGCGTTCAACGTTACGTGAAAGTCTTGCTTCAGAAGCGATGTTTGCGCTTGGCATTCCCACCACTCGTGCTCTGTCTGTGGTCACCAGCGACACGCCGGTGTACCGCGAAACGGTTGAGCAGGGGGCCATGCTGATTCGCGTGGCGGAAAGCCACGTCCGCTTTGGGCACTTCGAGCATTTCTATTATCGCCGTGAGCCGGAGAAAGTCCGCCAGCTGGCCGACTATGTGATTCGTCACCACTGGGCTCATCTCGATAAAGAGGAACATAAATACGCGTTATGGTTCCGTGACGTTGTCACAAAAACGGCGCGGATGATTGCCCGCTGGCAAACCGTCGGCTTTTGTCATGGGGTGATGAACACCGACAATATGTCGATTCTCGGCCTGACCATGGATTACGGCCCGTACGGTTTCCTCGACGACTACCAGCCGGGTTATATCTGTAACCACTCGGATCATCAGGGGCGTTACAGCTTTGAGAATCAGCCTGCCGTGGGGCTGTGGAATCTGCAACGTCTGGCACAAACGCTGTCGCCATTTATCGCCGTCGACACGCTGAACTCGCTGCTGGATGTCTATCAGGAAGCATTGTTGGTGGAATACGGCAAGCTGATGCGCGCCAAACTGGGCTTGTTCAGCGAAGAAAAAGGCGATAACGAACTGCTTAACGGTCTGTTTGGCCTGATGGAAAGCGAGGGCAGCGATTACACGCGGACGTTCCGCATGTTGAGCGAAACGGAACAAAACAGTGCTGCGTCACCGTTGCGGGATGAGTTTATCGACCGGGCCGCATTCGATACCTGGTTTGCTTCTTATCGTGCGCGTCTGCAACAGGAACAGGTTGATGACACACAGCGTCAGCAAAGCATGAAGCAGGTTAACCCGGCGGTTGTCCTGCGTAACTGGCTGGCGCAACGTGCGATTGAGCAGGCTGAACGTGGAGAGTACGAGGAGTTTGCTCGTCTGCATGAGGTTCTGCGCAACCCTTATGCAGACAGAAACGACGATTACGCCAGCCGCCCGCCAGAGTGGGGCAAGCGGCTGGAAGTGAGCTGTTCCAGTTAAGGCTTAGCGAGCTAAAAACACCTGCGGTGTCTGGCTGGCAGGATGTTGTCCGATATGCACTTCAGCGCCGTACCAACGGCTCAGGGTCTCTGCCTGCAAGACTTGCGCAGGCGTGCCCTGGGCCACCATCTCCCCCTGATGCAACAGCAAAAGTCTGTCAGCCCAAAGCGCGGCCAGATTTAAATCATGCAGCACGGCACAGACGTGCAATTCACCCTGAGAAGTCAGATTTTTAAGCAGGCGCAGTAGATGCTGCTGGTGATACAAGTCCAGGGCTGAAGTCGGCTCATCGAGAAACAGCCAGCCTCGTGGTGCATTGTCCGTCCATAGTTGTGCGAGGGCGCGAGCTAATTGCACGCGCTGCTGTTCACCGCCCGAGAGCGTGTTGTACTTGCGATTTTCCAGTGGCAGACAACCCGTTAACGCCATCACCTGAGCAACAATCTTACGGCTATCCTGTTGCGGCCAGGGCGCGCGTCCCATCGCGACGACGGCTTCAACCGGCCAGTCAAATCCCAGCTGACTTTGCTGGCGCATTACCGCTCGCTGGCGCGACAACGCCTCGGGTGTCCATTCGTTCAGCGCTATTCCTTTCAGGACACACTGACCATTATCGGGGGACAAATAGCCTGTCAGCACTCGCAGTAAAGTCGATTTCCCCGCGCCATTAGGGCCAATCAGAGCGACCAGTTCTCCCGGTTGCAGGGAAAGTGAGATATCCCGCAAGACTGGCGAATAGCACAGCGACCTGGCGTGTAAACAGTTATCCATGAGCGCCTCCGCGACGGAAAATCATCCACAGGAACCACGGCGCACCGAGCAGGCTGGTGAGCAGGCCGACAGGCATTTCAGCGGGTGCGACAAGCGTTCGCGCGAGCGTATCTGCAATCAATAGCAATATGGCACCAACTAGCACCGAGCCTGGGATCACAGCGCGATGATCGGCCCCGAGCCACATGCGCAGCAAATGCGGCACCAACAGGCCGATAAAGCCAATCACACCGCTAACTGCAACGGCGGAAGCCACCAGCAAAGCGCTGCACATCAGCAAACGCCTTTGGATTTGACGCACGTTCACCCCGAGGTAATGCGCTTCTTCATCACCCAGTTGCAGCAAATTGAGTTGCTTTGCCTGTCGCCAGATAATCGCCACCGTTGGCAGCATCAGCGAGGCGGTGGCGAGCAAGGTCGACCATTGCGCCTGCCCAAGGCTGCCCATTCCCCACAGTGAAAGCTGGCGCAGTTGAGCATCGTTACTGAGCCAGGACAACACGCCAACCGCCGCGCCGCACAGCGCATTGATCGCAATGCCCACCAGCAGCAGGCGTGACAGCGAATTATCGTGTCGCTGGCTGAGGATAAAAATAATCACCGTCACCGCCAGGCTGCCGATGAACGCGGCAAGCATGGGCATATACAGCATCAACACCACGGGCAGGGAAAACGGCAGGACAACCCACAGCGCCACCGATAATGCAGCGCCACTGCTGATCCCCAAAAGACCGGGATCGGCCAGCGGATTGCGAAATAAGCCTTGCATCACGCAGCCTGCCAGCGCCAGAGAGCCGCCGATGGTGAGAGCCAGCAACACGCGAGGTAAGCGGATGGTGAACCAGATTTGGCGCAGCGCGCTGTCGCCGTGCCAAAGGGCAGCAAGCGGCAGCTTCAGCGCCCCAAAAGTGGTGGCACAGAGCGTTAACAGCAGCAACAGCGCCAGCAAGGAGCACAGCGAACGGAAAACCTGCGGGGTCATCAGGGCAGTTGCTCCGCTTTCTGGCGCAGCTGTTGGATGGCTTCCGGCGTGCGGATGCTGAAGCCCAGCAGCGCCATGTCATCCACCAACAACACCTGTTTGTGACGGCCTGCCGGGGTTTGTGAGATACCTGGCAGCTTCCACACTCCCTCTTCGCCGCCCATGCTTTTTACACCGTCTTGTGAGATGACGATTAAGTCAGGCTGGCTGGCGATCACGCCTTCCTGAGAAAGCGGCTGGTAGCGGTTGAAACCCTGCATAGCATTTTGCAGGCCAGCCGCGCGGATCGCGGTATCGGCCCCCGTTTGCTGCCCCGCAGCCATTGCGCTCATGCCGCCATGACTAAGAATAAACAGCACGCGTTTGTTGAGAGGCGTGGTTGGCAGGGCGGCCAACTGGGCCTGCATCTGTTTGCGCAGCTTTTCGCCCTCGGCTTCTTTATGCAGCGCGGCGGCAATCACCTGGATCTTTTGATCAATCACCGATACATCGTTACTGCCAGGAACGGTCACCACGGTCACGCCGTTTTGCGAGACTTGTTTCAGCGCCAAAGAAGGCTGAGCCTGAACGCTGGCGAGCACTATCGTTGGGCTCGTGGCAAGAATGCCTTCAGCGTTCAACTGACGAAGATAGCCGACATCCGGCAACCTCGTCGCTTCAGGAGGCCACATGCTGGTGCTGTCACGTGCAACAAGGGCGCTTTGCGCCCCCAATGCATAGACAATCTCCGTCACGTCGCCGCCAAGTGAAACCACTTTTTGTGTCGCTGCACCGGCCAGCAGCGGCAGGGCAGCCATCAACGCGACGAGAGTTTTCATGCGGCAAGCCCTTTGGCGATCAACGCTTCAACCTGCGCGCGCCATTGTGTTTGCTCAGGCTCGCCTTCAGTGCGCTGGCCATAAAGTTGCGCAATCTGCGTGCCATCGGCGGCGAACAGTTCCAGGCTGGTGACATGCCCGTCAGCGGTAGGTTTACGCGTGATCCAGCTTTCGGCGATGGTGTCTTCGCGCAGATGCAGGGTAAAGGCGCTGTTGAAGATATTCAGCCAGCCTTTCATTGGCACCACTTTCTCAATCGCCCCGGTGAATATCTGCACACAGCCACGGTTGCCGACAAAGACCATGATTTCGTTGGCATCCTGACGGGCGTTTTCCAGCAGACGGGCCACAGCATCGTTATCCACCTGACAGGCGAGATCGTCGCCAACCAAACGGAAAGCTTGCTGACGGCTCAGGTTATGGCGTTTGAGCAGGGTAAAGAACTGATGGACGTCAGTCATTGCGCGCCATTCGCCATCAAGCGAAGTGCCGTCAACCTCATCAGCCGTGTTCTGTGCTTCAGCGGGTTGTAGCGCCAGTGCCGGGTTATCCGCGTGAATAAAGCGAGTCAGAACATCACCCCAGGCCGCCATATCCGTGGCTTCAGTGGTATAGACTTTTAACAGCGCATCGCCCTGATTATCGAAAAACTGAATGCTTTGGCGCTCGCCGCGCGCGTGGGTTTCGCTGATATGGAACACGCTTGCCCACTGATTGAGGAACAAACGCAGATCCAGAGCCCGTGGGTTTAACACCAGCCCGGCATGTCCGCTCAGGTGCTGGTTAGTGAAACTTCCGACCTGTTCGTGAACAGCGTATTCGTTGCGGCAAATGCACTTCACGTCGCCCACAGCTTCGAGAGCCGCCAGCACATCGCGAATTTCACCTTTCAAGCGCCAGGCATCGTGCCCCACGCGCGCCCAGGTGAGCTCTGCCTCACTGATAGTCATCATGGCAGCAATATCACGGGCATATTTCCCCGGGTTTTCTTCTTTCAGTGCCAGCCAGCGTGTGTAGTGATTCATTCTCTTTTTCCTTCCAGTTCAGAACCCCGGCGAACCGGGGTTGGGTGTGATTACCACTGATAACTCACGAAAATTTTGCCGTTCTGTCCGTCTTGCGGAATGCCTTGCGGCGAGGAGTACTCTTTGTCGAAGGCGTTGCCGAAGACCAGCGTCGTGGTCAGGCCACTGAGGGATTGCTGGCCTTTATAGCTGACGTAGAAGTCGTTCACGCCATAACCGGCTTGCGGGCTGGCGCTGATGTTTTTGGTGTCCTCGGCAAAGGTGCCTATCCAGCCAACCGAGAAGCCAGAATGGGCAATCGGCACATCCAGGCGAGATGTCACGGTGTCCGGGTTGATGCTGGTCAGCCATGCGCCCGTGTCGGTGTCTTTGCCGCGGGTACGGTTATAGGCGACATCCAGGCTAAAGAAATCGGTGGAGTATTTGCTCATCACGTCCCAGCCCCAGATTTTGGCGTTAGGCACGTTGATGGACGTGGTCGTCGCGGCGGCAAAATCGACGGAAGTGGTGATGTAATCTTTGGCGTTGGTATCAAAGTAGCTGGCTTTGAATTCCAGACCGTCGTTAGCCATCAACAAATCGTCAAAGCGCAGACCGAAACCGTATTCCTGCGTTTCGTTGGTTTCCGGGCGCAGGTTCGGGTTGGGCACCCAATAGTTGGTGTAGAAGCTGCCGATGGAGAAGTGCTTCGCATCGTTATACATCTCGCCCATTGTCGGGGCGCGGAAGGCCTGTGCGTATGAACCGAACAGCATTAACCAGTCTGTCGGACTAATGGTCAGCCCCGCGCGGGAAGACCACTTATCTGCATCGACATCGTCGTAGCCGTCGCTGCTTCCGCGGTAATTGTCATAGCGGGTACCGCCCAGCAGGGTGACGGGCAGGTCGCGCAGGGTTATCTCATCCTGTAACCAGCCAGAGCTGAAGTTGATGCGTGCATCCGGGAAGCCGGTGGTCACGCCGCCCGGGTTTTGCTCCTGGCGATAGTATTCCCCGCCATAAGTCAGCAGGTGGGAGGCGAAGCTGTCGCTGAACAGGCGCGTGCGGTTTTCAACCTTACCACCTTTAGTGGTCTGTTTACGGAATTCACCGGTGTCATCGATGTTTTGCGCGTTGATACGCACTTCAGACCAGTAAGCTTTAACGTCTGCATTGAGCCAGTCGTTGCCTTCTGGCGCAATGTTGTAAGTCAGTTGGGCATCACGCTGAATGGTAGAGCGATCGGTCAATGGGTTGCTGCTGTCAGATGCCGCAGGCGTCTGCGGATTTTTCGGTTCCTGCGAGGCGTTATTGTAGTAACGCAGAGAGCCACTCAGCTTCTGAGCCGGGTCGATTTTCCAGCTCCCTTTAGCAAGGAAGTTGCTGATGCTTTCGTCGTTAGGCGCGGTAAAACCGTTGCTTTGTTTTAAATCACCCCGATCGCGGCTTGACCAGGACACCAGCCCGTCCAGTGTATCGGTCCGGCCAAATGCGCTGGCCCCCATACCAAGACTGTGATCGCCCGTCCCGCCGGTACCAAACACGCGGTATCCGCTGTTCTGACCTGCACTCAGTAAATCGGCAGCATCAACGGTGTCATAAGAAATCACGCCGCCCAGTGCGCCGCTGCCATATAGCAGGGCGGAAGGGCCGCGAACGACTTCGATGCGTTTGATAAGCGCCGGGTCGAGGAAGGTGCTGTTCAGGTGCCCGGTATCGGTGCCCTGGCGAATGCCATCAACCAGCACCAGCACGCCGCGACGGTCATAACCGCGCAGATTGACGTCCTGCCCGTTAGTCCGGCCTGTACCATCAATCGTAAGGCCTGGAACCTGGCGCAGCATATCAGCGGCGGAACTGGCGGTTTGCCCTTCCGGGGTATCAGCCTCAATGACGGTGACCATCATCGGCGCTTCAAAAGCGCTACGCTGGTTGCCGGTGGCCGTGACGGTCATTTGTTCAGACGCCGCAAACGCCGGGGAAGCGATAGCGCCGAAAACAGCCAATGCGACCAGCGATGGGCGCAAAGACGCGGAATGCAGGTGTAGCATGCAACTCTCCATAGGAAGTGAAAAGCGCTGGCTGCCTCGGCATTGGGTCCTGGGTGGCTGGCGAAAGGTTGTGTGTTAACGAATTATTTTGTCAGGATTAATTTACCAGCATGAGTCTGGCGCAGCAGGTAATGCTGGCCATCATGTTCGATAATGACGCGGCCTTCCGTGCCCAGCAGCGTTTTGCTGTCTATGCGACGATCGTCAGGCTGTGGCTGCGGTTTAGGATTGAGTGGGCCGCGAGGAACCGATGTGTCCAGAGATGTCATAATGTTAAAAATAGCAATCAAAGTAACAATGATAATCATTATCAACAAATCAATTCACACAGCAACCCCTTTTGTGAAAAATAGGTGAAGGGATCAAAAAATGGAGGTAAACCGCAAAACCTTCACTTCGTGAAGGTTTTTAGTGTTTGCTCCCTCTCCACGTGGGAGGGGGTTGGGACGAGAGGGTTTTTAATGTTTGCTCCCTCGCCCTGTGGGAGAGGGTTGGGGAGAGGGCATCAGACCGCAGAGTGGCTTAATTCAGAAACGACTCTCAACCGCCGCAGCCAGCTTATCCAGCAGAATTTCGCTGTCTTCCCAGCTCAGGCACGGATCGGTAATCGACTGGCCGTAGGTCATGGGCTGACCGGCGACGATTTTTTGTGTGCCTTCCCGCAGGAAGCTTTCGGCCATGATCCCGGCAATTGCGGTGGAACCATTGCGAATCTGATCGCAGATATCATCACACACTTCAAGCTGGCGACGATGCTGCTTCTGGCAGTTACCGTGGCTGAAATCTACCACCAGATGTTCTGGCAAATCAAACTCATGCAGCGTATCGCAGGCCGCAGCCAAATCCGCCGCGTGGTAGTTTGGTTTTTTGCCGCCGCGCATAATGATATGACCGTAAGGGTTACCGCTGGTCTGATAAATGGTCATCTGGCCGCTCTTATCCGGCGAGAGGAACATGTGGCTGGCACGGGCGGCACGAATCGCGTCAACGGCGATGCGGGTGTTGCCATCCGTACCGTTTTTGAAGCCAACAGGGCAGGAGAGCGCAGAGGCCATTTCACGGTGGATCTGGCTTTCCGTGGTGCGAGCGCCAATCGCGCCCCAACTGATGAGATCGGCGATAAATTGCCCGGTCACCATATCAAGGAACTCGGTGGCGGTTGGCACACCCAGCTCGTTAACCTGCAACAGCAGCTTGCGGGCAAGTTCAATGCCGTAATTAACACGATAGCTGCCGTTGAGATCGGGATCGGAAATCAGGCCTTTCCAGCCGACAACCGTGCGCGGTTTTTCGAAATAGGTGCGCATAACGATTTCGAGGCGATGCTGGTGCTTCTCACGCAGCACCTGCAAGCGGCGGGCGTAATCCATTGCTGCATCCAGATCGTGAATCGAGCACGGCCCGACAATCACCAGCAGACGTTTATCTTCACCATTGAGGATTTTTTCAATACGGCGGCGCGACGCGGTGACATGGCTTGCGACTTCAGCCGAAACAGGGTGACGCTGCGCCAGTTCAGCAGGCGTTACCAGGCTGTCGATGCGCGCCGAACGCAGTTCATCAGTTTTGTTCATTGTGACTCTCAGAATTGGGTTGCTTCAGCGGCTGAAATGCCGGAAGTGATGCGCATCACGATAAACCAATCCCTGTTTTATTCAAGGCAGAATGTGACGCACATCTTATTACGCAGCAAATCTTACCGCATTTCGCTGCATTGTACTAGTGTGTTAGTACATGCGGCGACTGAGACCCATAATGTCGAGGATTTTGGTGGCTATCTCTTCCACCGAATAGTTGGTGCTGTTCAGCCAGGGGATCTGATTTTTGCGATACAGCGCCTCGACTTCCGTGACTTCCATGCGGCACTGGCGCATCGACGCGTAACGGCTGTTTTCCCGGCGTTCTTCGCGGATTGCTGCCAGCCGTTCCGGGTTGATAGTCAGACCGAAAAGCTTGTGTTGTAACGGTTTCAGCGCGGCGGGCAGGACAAGGTTATCCATATCATCGGCGATAAACGGATAGTTTGCCGCGCGGATACCAAACTGCATGGCAAGATACAAACTGGTGGGGGTTTTACCGCAGCGCGAAACGCCGAGCAGGATAACCTGGGCCTGATCGAGATTACGCAAAGAAATGCCGTCATCGTGCGCTAACGTGTAGTCAATGGCCGCGATACGGGCATCATATTTTGTGAGGTTGCCTGGTGTTAAGCCATGCGTACGGTGCGCGATAGGCGTGGGATCCAGCTTGAGTTCTTGCTGAAGTGGGGCAACCAGGGCCTGAACGATGTCCTGACAAAAGCCCTCGCTTTGCAAAATGATGGTGCGGATTTCAGGCAACACGATGGAATAGAACACCAAAGGGCGCACGCCGCTTTGCTGGTAGATAGCGTCAATTTGCTCTTTAACGGCTTTGGCACGGCTTTCCGTTTCGACAAACGGCAACGTGAAGCTGTTGACCGAGACCGGGAATTGCGACATCACGGCGTGGCCCAGCACTTCGGCTGTGATGGCGGTTCCATCAGAAATATAAAAGACGTGGCGATCGACAGCATTATCCATTTTGACCATCCGGTTTGTTTAACGTTAATTCGCTGAAGGCTCTATTTATTTTAATCATAACTGAAGAGGTTTTGTCTCCCTTAAAAAAATGAAACGGTATTTTTATTTTTAATGAAAAGGGTTGTTCATTTTCAGTGAGCGGTATATAGACCGCCATTTGGTGTGGGAATGCTGATGAATCATGGAGTTAAGCTAAAGAGGGGATCTGTCTGAAAAAAGGGAAAAATAATTTGCTTGAACGATTCACCGTTTTTTCAGCCGGGTTAATTATGGCAGGATAAATAACGAAGCCAGTGCTCTTCTGGCATTTTTCTTAATTCATATAAGGAATTATTTCGATGTCCAACAATGGCTCGTCACCGCTGGTGCTTTGGTACAACCAACTCGGCATGAATGATGTAGACAGCGTTGGGGGCAAAAATGCCTCCCTGGGTGAAATGATTACGAATTTGTCCGATTTGGGCGTTAGCGTCCCGAACGGCTTTGCCACTACGGCTGATGCTTTCAATCAGTTCCTCGACCAGAGCGGCGTTAACCAGCGTATTTATCAATTGCTGGACGAAACCGACATTGACGACGTCACCGCACTGGCGAAAGCCGGGGCACAAATCCGTCAGTGGATCATCGATACTCCTTTCCAGCCTGAGCTGGAGAAGGCCATTCATCAGGCTTACGACCAGCTTTCAGCTGATGATGCGGAAGCCTCATTTGCCGTGCGTTCTTCCGCGACGGCCGAAGACATGCCGGATGCTTCCTTCGCGGGCCAGCAGGAAACGTTCCTAAACGTGCAGGGCTACGACGCCGTGCTGGTGGCCGTGAAGCATGTTTTTGCTTCTTTGTTCAACGACCGCGCCATCTCTTACCGCGTGCACCAGGGCTATGACCATCGCGGCGTAGCGCTGTCTGCGGGCGTTCAGCGTATGGTTCGCTCTGATCTTGCCTCTTCCGGCGTGATGTTCTCCATCGATACTGAATCCGGCTTTGATCAGGTGGTGTTTATCACCTCCGCCTTCGGTCTGGGCGAAATGGTGGTGCAGGGTGCGGTAAACCCGGATGAGTTCTATGTGCATAAACCCACGCTTGCCGCCAATCGCCCGTCGATTGTGCGCCGTACCATGGGCTCGAAAAAAATCCGTATGGTATATGCCCCGACTCAGGAGCATGGCAAGCAAGTCCGAATCGAAGATGTGCCGCAGGCCGATCGCGACCGCTTCTCATTGACCAACGAAGAAGTGCAGGAACTGGCGAAGCAAGCGGTGCAGATTGAAAAACATTACGGTCGTCCGATGGATATCGAATGGGCCAAAGACGGGCATACCGGCAAACTGTTTATCGTACAGGCTCGCCCGGAAACCGTACGTTCGCGTGGACAGGTGATGGAGCGTTATACCCTTCACGCTCACGGGAAAATCATTGCTGAAGGCCGTGCTATCGGGCATCGCATTGGTGCGGGCCCGGTGAAAGTGATTCACGACATCAGCGAAATGAACCGCATTCAGCCGGGTGACGTACTGGTCACCGACATGACCGACCCGGACTGGGAACCGATCATGAAAAAGGCCGCCGCCATTGTCACCAACCGTGGCGGGCGAACCTGTCATGCGGCGATTATCGCCCGTGAACTGGGCATTCCAGCGGTGGTGGGTTGCGGTGATGCAACTGAACGCATGAAGGATGATGAGAAAGTTACCGTCTCCTGTGCGGAAGGCGATACCGGCTACGTTTACGCCGATATGCTCGACTTCAGCGTGAAGAGCTCCAGCGTCGATACCATGCCGGATCTGCCGCTGAAAATCATGATGAACGTCGGTAACCCGGATCGTGCGTTTGACTTCGCCTGCTTACCAAACGAAGGCGTGGGGCTGGCGCGTCTGGAGTTCATCATCAACCGTATGATTGGCGTGCACCCGCGTGCGCTGCTGGAGTTCGACGATCAGGACGCGAAGCTGCAGGCCGAAATCCGCGAGATGATGAAAGGCTACGATTCACCGAAAGAGTTCTATGTGGGTCGTCTGACAGAAGGCATCGCGACGCTGGGTGCGGCGTTCTATCCGAAACGTGTGATTGTGCGCCTGTCCGACTTCAAATCTAACGAATACGCCAACCTGGTGGGCGGCGAGCGTTACGAACCGGAAGAAGAAAACCCAATGCTGGGCTTCCGTGGGGCAGGCCGTTACGTATCGGACAGCTTCCGTGATTGCTTCGCGCTTGAGTGCGACGCCGTTAAGCGCGTGCGCAATGAGATGGGGCTGACCAACGTGGAAATCATGATCCCGTTCGTGCGTACCGTTGACCAGGCGAAAGCCGTGGTGGACGAACTGGCGCGCCAGGGGCTGAAGCGCGGTGAGAACGGGCTGAAGATCATCATGATGTGTGAAATCCCGTCCAACGCACTGTTGGCGGAACAGTTCCTCGAACACTTTGACGGCTTCTCGATTGGCTCGAACGACATGACGCAGCTGGCTCTGGGTCTGGATCGTGACTCCGGCGTGGTCTCTGAGCTGTTTGATGAGCGCAACGAAGCGGTGAAAGCACTGCTGTCGATGTCGATTCGCGCGGCTAAGAAGCAGGGCAAATATGTCGGCATTTGCGGCCAGGGGCCATCGGATCACGAAGACTTTGCCGCGTGGCTGATGGAAGAAGGCATCGATAGCCTTTCGCTTAACCCGGACACCGTCGTACAGACGTGGCTCAGCCTGGCTGAACTGAAAAAATAATCGCCTCTCACTCCCCGGCACTGTCCGGGGATTTTTTTATCCCGCGTTCAACGCCTTGCGGCGGATCACACTCCTGGCAAAAAACAAAAAATCATAAAACCGCTGGTCAATTCTGCAATTGTCGGTCTGCGGCGCCTTTCCAATACTGAGTGCCTTAGCCTTTCCTTTCACGCACTCAGGAGTCAAAGATGACCGCTCTCTACAAAGATGCGCAGCGTCCCGTTGCCGACCGTGTTGCCGATTTACTGGCGCGAATGACGCCGGAAGAAAAATTTGCCCAGATGCACGCTTACTGGCTGGTGCTCAGCGTTCAGGGCGATCACCGCGAGCGTTCAGATATGAGCGATGAGTTTGCTGGTGTGTCTGAACAGGCCTCTTTAAACGAACGGCTGAAGCTTGGGGTGGGGCAAATCACGCGCCCGCTTGGGACGCACATTGTGGATGCCAGAACGGGCGTAAAGGCGGCGAATCGCCTGCAAAAAATGCTGGTGGAAGAAACCCGACTCGGCATCCCCGCGCTGTTTCATGAAGAGTGCCTGGTGGGCTTGCTCTGTAAGGACGCCACGCTGTTTCCTTCCTCGCTGAACTACGGCTCAACCTGGGACCCAGAGCTGGTTCGTCATGCAGCAGAATGTATTGGTCAGGAAGCCCGTTCGACGGGGTGTCATCAGGGATTAGCGCCGGTTCTGGATGTCTCCCGCGATGTTCGCTGGGGCCGCACAGAGGAAACGTTTGGCGAAGATCCGTGGTTAGTTGGCGTGATGGCCTGTGCTTATGTTGAGGGATTACAGGGCAAAAAACGTGATGTGCTGGCAACGCTAAAACATTATGTAGGACACTCCTTCAGCGAAGGTGCGCGCAATCATGCCCCGGTGCACCTGGGCTTTTGTGAACTCAATGACACGTTCCTGCTGCCCTTCGAAATGGCCGTCAAGCTGGCGAATGCCGGGTCTGTTATGCCCGCTTATCACGATATCGACAATCAGCCAGGGCACAGCGATCACTTCCTGTTAACCGACATTCTGCGTGAAAAATGGGGGTTCGACGGCATCGTGGTGGCTGATTACGGCGGTGTTAGCCTGTTGCATCAGCACCACGGCGTTTCACATGATGCGGCAGAATCTGCGGCGCTGGCGTTTAATGCCGGGCTTGATGTCGAATTGCCCAAGGATGACTGTGCTCGTCATCTGGCGCAAGCCGTGGAGCGAGGGCTTATCTCGATGCAGAAAGTCGACGAAATTGTGGCTCGCACGCTCACCGAAAAATTCCGCCTCGGCCTGTTCGAACAGCCTTATGCGGACGAAAACGCCATTGAATTGCAGAGCGCTATTACGCGCCAGGCAGCACGCGATATAGCAACTCAGTCGATCACACTGCTGGAAAATAACGGGGTGTTACCGCTGGCAGGAAAACCCCGTGTTGCGGTGGTTGGCCCGACGGCTGACGATCCGTTAGCGTTGCTTAGCGGTTACAGCTTCCCGGTGCATCTCATTATCAGCGACATGCTGGAAGAGACTTCTCAGGTCACTACGCCGCTCAACGCACTGCGCCAGTCTCTGGGTGAGCAGAATGTTCGCTACGCCAAAGGCTGCCATATTATTGAAACGCGTATGGCAGGCGCGCCAGTGTTTCCGGGAGACAGCAGCGGCAAGCCGATGCAGCACTCACCCGTTTCTTTCGATACTTCGCTGATCCCTGAAGCCGTTCACATCGCCCAGGAAAGCGACGTGGTGGTGGCCTGCGTGGGCGATCTGGCTGGCTTATTCCAGAGTGGAACGGTGGGCGAAGGATCTGATACTGATTCGCTGGAATTGCCCGGCGTGCAGCAACAGTTACTCGAAGCGTTGGTGGCAACCGGGAAACAGGTGATTGTGGTGATGACCGGCGGTCGGCCTTATCACCTGCAAGGGCTGGAAGACAAAGTGGCTGCCTTGTTGATGGCCTGGGCGCCAGGCCAGGAAGGCGGCTGGGCGATAGCCGACGTGCTGACAGGGCGAGCTGAGCCTCAGGGAAGATTAGTGGTCAGCGTGCCGAAAAGCGCCGGGGCAATGCCGTATTACTACAACCACAAACTGAAAAGTGGCGGAACGCCTTTCGCCTTCCACTTCGGCAGCCGCTATCCGTTTGGTTATGGTAAAGGGTGGGCGCAATTTAGCTTCGGTCAGCCTGAATTGCTGACACCTGAAGTGACGCCGAAAGGGGAAATTTCAGTGCGTATCGCTATCACCAACAAGGGCGAACGCCACGGCAGCGAAGTGCTGCAACTGTATGTGCGCGACAAAGTGGCCTCAATGGTGCGGCCGGTCAAAGAGCTGAAAGCCTTTCAACGTGTGTCACTGGCAGCAGGGGAATCGGCGAGCCTGACATTTACGGTGCCTGTCGATATGCTCAATTTCACTGCGCGTAATGGGAAGCGAATAGTCGAACCCGGTGAGTTTGAACTGATGATTGGAACTTCATCCACGGATATTCATGGTTCGATAACGGCAACAGTGAGCGGTGAAACGCGGGTTTTACCAGAAGATTGGCGCATGATGAGCCGCTGTGAGGTGAAACGCGGATAAAAAAAAGGCCCATCGTGGGAGATGGGCAAAGACTACACACAGCAATTCGTTGTTTCACTCAGGGGATTTCCATGCTTATAAATCAAGGTGTTGATTTATAACCTTGAGCTAATAGTAGGCATGGAGAATTTTTGCGTCGATCAGATTGGTCTTAATAGTTAAAAAGAGGTAAAGAATTTGAGACGCGAAAGCGGGCGATTCAGCGAGAGAGAAGTGCTGAGTGCAGTCGACGGGCTGTTAATGATTAGCGATGCTTAAGTATTTAGCCCGGGAAAGTTACTATTCCCGGGCCGAAATTATTTAGTTATCAAGCTTTTGATGGCTGGCTTCGAGCTCTTCCAGCTCCTCAAGCACTTCATCCTGGTCTTCAGACGGTGGCGGAATTTCACGAACCCAGGCATCAAACAGACGCCAGGTCACCGCGAGCAGCACCGGCCCAATAAACAGCCCGATCATGCCAAAGGCAATCAAGCCGCCGATAACGCCAGTCAGAATAAGCACCATCGGCAAATCAGCGCCCATACGAATCAGCATCGGGCGGATGAAGTTGTCCATCGTACCCACCACACAGCTCCAGACCAGCAGCACGGTGCCCCAGGTGGTATCACCCGTCCAGTACAGCCAGATGATGCAAGGAATGAGCACAATCAGTGGGCCAAGCTGAACCAGGCAGGAGAAGATCATCACCACGGTCAGCAGCGTGGCGTAAGGCACACCGCTGATAGCCAGACCGATGCCGCCCAATACGGCCTGAACCAGCGCGGTAACAACAACACCAAGTGCAACGGCACGAATAGCCTGACCTGCCAGCAGTACCGCGGCATCACCGCGTTTGGAAGCAAGACGCGTGGCGAAGTAGCGCACACCAAATGCCACTTTTTCGCCCTGCCAGTAAAGCAGGGCGCTGAACAACAGCATCAAGGCGCAGTGCATCATAAAGCGACCGATATGCGCCGCCTGACCCACAAACCAGGTGGTGGTGGTGCCGATATAAGGACGCACTTTCGCCATGATGGCAGTTCCGCCCATATCCAGCAGGCTATGCCAGCCTGAATACAGTTTTGCACCAATAAACGGAATGCTGTTCAGCCAGCCGAGATCCGGAGGCGTCAGGTTACCCGTGGTAACAGCATGCACCAGTGGCGTGCTGCCATCCACCAGGCTGTTAACCAACAGCGCAATCGGGATAACAAACAGCAAAAACAGCAGCAGCGTCATCACTAATACCGCCAGAGAGCGGCGACCGAACAGCAGACGCTGGAGCTTGATCAGAACAGGCCAGGTGGCAATCACCACCATCGCGGCCCAGGCAAAGCCAAGAATGAAGGGCTGGACTATCCACAGACAGGCCACAATCATGAGGCTTAAAAACAATACCGACAGCAGGATCTGCGGTATATCACGGGGCCGATGAACGGTTGTCATACAGTTTGTACCTTTAAAAAGCACCCAAAATGGGTACGGGAGATAAATCCGTTTACTGATAATAATATCAACAATTTCGCGATCATGATCGCTGCAAAATCCAATAAGCGTATAAGGAAAAAATGTGATACAACGAAGGAGCAATACGCAAACGATAAAACAGACCTAACACAACCATCCACAACTTAGTCAGGCAGGGTCGAGCGTCATGATCCCACAAATTTCTCAGGCACCCGGCGTCGTTCAGCTGGTGTTGAATTTTTTGCAGGCACTGGAGCAACAAGGTTTTACCGGCGATACCGCCACCCGTTACGCCGACAGGCTGACGATGGCAACGGATAACAGCATTTATCAGCTCCTTCCCGATGCCGTGGTTTTTCCCCGTTCTACTGCTGATGTCGCGCTGCTGTCACGCATCGCCGACGAAGAGCGTTTCCGCTCTCTGGTCTTTACCCCACGCGGCGGCGGGACAGGCACCAACGGTCAGTCCCTGAATCAGGGCATCGTTATCGATCTTTCCCGCTACATGAACCGCATCATCGAAATCAACCCGGAAGAGGGTTGGGTGCGCGTCGAAGCGGGGGTCATCAAAGATCAGCTTAATCAGTTTCTCAAACCTTATGGCTATTTCTTTGCACCGGAGCTCTCAACGAGCAACCGTGCCACGCTTGGTGGCATGATTAATACTGATGCGTCCGGCCAGGGTTCGCTGGTGTACGGTAAAACGTCTGATCATGTGTTAGGCGTTCGCGCCGTCCTGCTGGGCGGCGATATTCTTGATACTCAGCCCGTTCCGGTGCTGCTGGCCGAAACGCTCGCCAAAGAGCAGTCCGCCAGCGGGCGCATTTACCGCACCGTGTATGAACGCTGCAAAGAAAACCGTCAGCTGATTATCGACAAATTCCCCAAACTCAACCGTTTCCTGACGGGCTACGACTTGCGCCATGTCTTTAATGATGAGATGAGTGAGTTCGATTTAACCCGCATTCTGACTGGCTCCGAAGGCACGCTGGCCTTCATTACCGAGGCGCGGCTGGATATCACCCGCCTGCCAAAAGTTCGCCGTCTGGTGAATGTGAAGTACGATTCGTTCGACTCCGCGCTGCGTAATGCCCCGTTTATGGTGGATGCGAGGGCGTTGTCGGTCGAAACCGTCGATTCAAAAGTGCTGAATCTGGCGCGGGAAGATATCGTCTGGCATTCGGTGAGCGAGCTGATCACCGATGTGCCCGATAAAGAGATGCTGGGCCTCAACATCGTTGAATTTGCCGGAGATGATGAGGCGCTGATCGAAAGCCAGGTCAGCGCACTGTGTGAACGTCTTGATGCGCTGATAGCGGCGAGTGAAGGCGGCGTGATTGGCTGGCAGCTTTGCAATGAGCTTGACGGTATCGAACGAATCTACGCGATGCGTAAAAAAGCGGTGGGATTGTTAGGCAATGCCAAAGGGGCCGCCAAACCGATTCCGTTTGCGGAAGATACCTGCGTGCCGCCTGAACATCTGGCGGATTATATCGCTGAGTTTCGTGCTTTGCTGGACGGTCACGGCCTGAGCTACGGCATGTTCGGCCATGTGGACGCCGGAGTGTTGCACGTTCGTCCTGCACTGGATATGTGTGACCCGCAACAAGAGATCCTGATGAAGCAGATCTCGGATGATGTGGTGGCGTTGACAGCCAAATACGGCGGTTTGCTGTGGGGAGAACACGGTAAGGGCTTCCGTGCTGAATACAGCCCGGCGTTCTTTGGTGAAACGCTGTATGGCGAACTGCGCAAAGTGAAAGCGGCATTCGACCCGAATAATCGTCTGAACCCGGGGAAAATCTGCCCGCCTGAGGGCATTGACGATCCAATGATGAAAGTCGATGCGGTGAAGCGTGGGACGTTCGACAGACAAATTCCTATTGCGGTACGTTCATCCTGGCGCGGCGCGATGGAGTGTAACGGCAACGGCCTGTGCTTTAATTTCGATGTGAACAGCCCGATGTGTCCGTCGATGAAAATCACCAGCAACCGCATGCATTCGCCGAAAGGCCGCGCCACGCTGACGCGTGAGTGGCTGCGTTTGTTGGCCGATCGCGGCGTTGACCCGCTCAAGCTTGAGAAAGAGCTGCCGGAAAAACGTGCCAGCCTGCGCTCATTGATCGAACGGACTCGCAATACCTGGCATGCCAGCAAAGGAGAATATGATTTTTCTCACGAAGTGAAAGAGGCGATGTCCGGCTGTCTGGCCTGTAAAGCGTGTTCGACGCAGTGCCCCATCAAGATTGACGTGCCGGAGTTCCGTTCGCGTTTCTTGCAGCTTTACCACACTCGCTATCTGCGCCCGCTGCGCGATCATGTTGTCGCCACGGTGGAAAACTATGCACCGCTGATGGCGCGAGCGCCGAAGACGTTCAACTTCTTCATCAGCCAGCCGTGGGTGAAAAGCCTGTCGAAAAAACACATCGGGATGATCGACTTGCCGCTGCTCTCCGTGCCGTCACTGCAACAGCAGATGGTGGGGCACCGCTCGGCGAACCTGACCCTGGAGCAGCTTGAAGCGCTGTCGCCGGAACAGAAAGCGAAAACGGTGCTGGTGGTACAGGATCCTTTTACCAGCTATTACGATGCGCAAGTGGTGGCGGATTTTGTTCGTCTGGTTGAACGTGTGGGCTACCAGCCTGTGGTGTTGCCCTTCTCGCCAAACGGCAAAGCGCAGCACATTAAAGGTTTCCTCGCTCGCTTCGCCAAAACAGCGCAAAAGACGGCTGATTTCCTGAACCGAATTGCAGAACTTGGCATGCCAATGGTCGGTGTCGACCCGGCGCTGGTGCTGTGTTACCGCGATGAGTACAAGCAGACGTTGGCGGATAAGCGCGGTGATTTCCAGGTGCAACTGGTTCACGAATGGTTGCCAAAAGCGCTGGAAAATAGCGACATGCCTGAGGTCAGTGGCGAATCCTGGTACCTCTTCGGTCACTGTACTGAAGTCACGGCGCTGCCGATGGCACCGAAACAGTGGGCGGCAATCTTTGCCCGGTTTGGGGCGAAACTGGAAAGCGTCAACGTCGGCTGTTGCGGAATGGCAGGGACGTATGGGCACGAAGTCCAGAATCATGAAAACTCGCTCGGCATCTACGCACTTTCCTGGCAGCAGGCGATGCAGCGTTTGCCGCGTAATCGCTGTCTGGCGACAGGTTACTCCTGCCGCAGCCAGGTGAAACGTGTTGAAGGCAGCGGTGTGCGCCATCCGTTACAGGCATTACTGGAGATTATGGGATGATCTGGAAACGTACCGCCACGCTAGAAAGCCTGAATGCCATGAGCGAAGGCAATATGGTCGGGCTGCTCGATATTCGCTTCGAGCATATTGGCGAAGACAGTCTGGAAGCCTCTATGCCGGTCGACAGCCGCACGCATCAGCCATTTGGCCTGTTACACGGCGGTGCTTCAGTGGTGCTGGCAGAAACTCTGGGTTCCGTGGCGGGCTATCTCTGCACACAGGGCGATGAAAAAGTGGTGGGCGTGGAAGTGAACGCCAATCATCTGCGCTCTGTTCGGGATGGGCGAGTGCGCGGTGTTTGCAAAGCATTGCATGCCGGACGCAGGCATCAGGTGTGGCAAATTGAGATCTTCGATGAGCACGGTAAATTGTGCTGCACCTCTCGTCTGACAACGGCCGTGGTTTAAGGCAATGTTGAGATAAATTGAACAAAGAAGATCCTGAAAAAGCACCGCACCGCGGTGCTTTTCTTCATTATTTCTGACGAATTGTCTTAATAAACAGCATGACCAAAATCAATAATCATTAGCAGTGTAATTATTCGTAATTAAATATCAGACATTTCTCGTTTTATAAATGAGCACTTAAGGTGAGCTTCAGATTAATTCACTATCTTTTTTTAAACGAATGTAGCATCCTGCCTCCAGGCAGTTAACCCTGCCACAACGAAACCTGCTTTTATCTCTTATATGGACTCAGTTTATCGGGAGATTTTTGGCGTTCGACTCAGAACTCTGTTTTTTGAGCAACGTGAAAATTTGTTCTGTATCGCCTAAAGATTGATGATTTTCTTCGTTTTTTCCTTATGCGCTACTGGTTCACATGCTTACAGGAATTAACGATGGCAAAAGCCTTCGACACAACGCTGCTGCACCCCCGTAACTGGCTCACCTGGTTTGGTTTAGGCGTGCTCTGGCTGATCGTACAACTCCCTTATCCGCTGCTGTATATCATTGGCTCCTCCCTGGGCCGTGCCTCACGCCCCTTTTTGAAAAGAAGGGAAAAGATAGCGTCAAGAAATATATCGCTCTGTTTCCCTGACATGAATGGGGAAGCGAAAGAGAAATTAATTGAACAGAATTTTATTTCTTTAGGAATGGGATTAATAGAAACGGGAATGGCCTGGTTCTGGAGCGATGCCCGGGTTAAAAAATGGTTTGATGTAGAAGGCTATGCCAACCTCACTCGCGCGCTGGAAGATAAAAAAGGCGTAATGGTAGTAGGGGTGCATTTTATGTCGCTTGAATTGGGTGGCCGTGCGATGGGATTGTGCCGTCCGATGATGGCAACTTACCGTCCGCATAACAGCAAAATGATGGAATGGGTGCAAACCAAAGGTCGCCTTCGTTCCAATAAGGCCATGATCGACCGTCGTAATTTGCGCGGGCTGGTGAGTGCGCTGAAAGACGGCGAAGCGGTGTGGTTTGCCCCGGATCAGGATTACGGCCCGAAAGGCAGTACTTTTGCACCGTTCTTCTCGGTTCCTGAGGCGGCGACGACCAACGGTACCTACGTGCTTTCACGCCTCTCCGGTGCTGATCTGCTGAGCATTACCATGGTGCGTAAAGCCAATAACCGTGGTTACAGCCTGCACATCAGCGAACTGATGACCGATTACCCGATTGAAGACGAGTTCAAAGCCGCAAGCTACATGAACAAAGTGATTGAAAAAGAAATCCTTCGTGCGCCAGAGCAGTATCTTTGGGTGCACAGGCGCTTTAAGACTCGCCCGGCTGGCCAGTCCTCGCTTTATTGATCTGACTGTTTTCACCGAAAGCCCTGCGCGTCTGCTCTGACCGCAGGGCTTTTTTGTTGGCTGAACCCCCGTAAACCCTATCTCATAAATAGATATTTTCTATACATCTTTTAAAAACCGCCGAATTTGCGGGTCGCTCACAATAAAGTCATTATTTTTCAAAGTATTGAACAATTAAATCGATGACAACGCTCTCCGCGCACAGGGTCTATGCTTAGTGAAAGCCCCCAAAAAGGGTGATTCCGGGGAAAGCCCCTGCTGGCAAGGGGTTGAAGTGATAATCATTATCACTACCATGGCGGTATGCCCTGGTGGCTTCAACTCATAAGGTGAACCTATGGAATTGCAATCAGAAACCTTCAATCCTGCCGATTTTGCCTGGCGTGGCATCAGCATGACGCCAGAAGCCGCTGCGCATGTTCGTGAGCTTGCGGCAAAGCAAAATGTGCAGGGGATCAGGCTTGGGATCAAAACCTCCGGCTGCGCAGGTTTTGCTTACGTGCTGGACACGGTCACGGAACCGAAAGCCGACGATCTGCTGTTTGAATCGGATGGCGCGAAATTGTGGGTGCCTTTGCAGGCCATGCCTTTTATTGACGGTACCGAAGTCGATTATGTGCGTGAAGGCTTAAACCAGATCTTTAAGTTCCATAACCCGAAAGCACAGCATGAATGCGGCTGTGGTGAAAGTTTTGGGGTGCAGGCGGAGTAACCATGTCACGTAATATTGAAGCAACTGACGATGTCAAAACCTGGACCGGTGGGCAGCTGAACTATAAAGAAGGCTTTTTCACCCACCTGCAAACCGATGAGCTGGCGAAAGGGATCAGCGAGGACGTCGTGCGCGCTATCTCGGCGAAACGTAACGAACCCGAGTGGATGCTCGAATTTCGTTTAAACGCCTACCGTGCGTGGCTTGAGATGGAAGAACCTCACTGGTTGAAAGCGCATTACGACAAACTGAATTATCAGGACTACAGCTACTATTCCGCGCCATCTTGCGGCAATTGCGATGAGACTTGTGCCTCAGAGCCCGGTGCCGTGCAGCAAACGGGCGCTAATGCGTTTCTCAATGAAGAAGTTGAGGCCGCGTTTAATCAGCTCGGCGTGCCTGTTCGTGAAGGCCGTGAGGTTGCTGTCGACGCGATTTTCGATTCCGTGTCGGTGGCGACGACCTACCGTGAAAAGCTGGCGGAGCAGGGGATTATTTTCTGCTCGTTCGGTGAAGCTATTCATGATCATCCTGAACTGGTACAGAAATATCTCGGCACTGTGGTGCCCGGTAACGATAATTTCTTCGCGGCCCTGAACGCGGCGGTGGCTTCCGATGGCACCTTTATTTATGTGCCAAAAGGTGTGCGCTGTCCGATGGAACTGTCGACTTATTTCCGCATCAACGCGGAGAAAACCGGCCAGTTTGAACGCACCATTTTAGTGGCCGATGAAGACAGCTATGTCAGCTATATCGAAGGATGCTCTGCGCCGGTGCGAGACAGCTACCAGCTTCATGCCGCGGTGGTCGAAGTCATCATTCATAAAAACGCGGAAGTGAAATATTCCACGGTGCAGAACTGGTTCCCGGGTGACAACAACACCGGCGGCATCCTGAACTTCGTCACCAAGCGTGCGCTGTGCGAAGGTGAAAACAGCAAGATGTCCTGGACGCAGTCCGAAACAGGCTCAGCCATTACCTGGAAATACCCGAGCTGCATTTTGCGTGGCGATAACTCCATCGGTGAATTTTTCTCTGTCGCGCTGACCAGCGGTCACCAGCAGGCCGACACGGGCACCAAAATGATCCACATCGGCAAGAACACCAAATCGACCATTATCTCGAAAGGGATCTCCGCCGGGCACAGCCAGAACAGCTATCGCGGCTTAGTGAAAATCATGCCGACAGCGACCAATGCTCGAAACTTCACGCAGTGCGATTCGATGCTGATTGGGCCAGACAGCGGGGCGCATACCTTCCCGTACGTCGAGTGTCGTAACAACACGGCTCAGCTGGAGCATGAGGCTACCACTTCGCGCATTGGTGAAGATCAGCTGTTTTACTGCCTGCAGCGCGGGATCAGTGAAGATGACGCTATCTCGATGATCGTCAATGGTTTCTGTAAGGACGTTTTCTCTGAGCTGCCGCTGGAATTTGCCGTTGAAGCGCAAAAACTGCTGGCTATCAGCCTCGAACACAGCGTCGGTTAAGGATTAAGGGACACACATGTTAAGCATTAAAGATTTGCAGGTTGCCGTAGAAGACAAAGAAATCCTGCGTGGCTTGAGCCTGGAGGTTCGCCCGGGTGAAGTGCATGCCATTATGGGGCCGAACGGTTCCGGGAAAAGCACGCTTTCCGCCACTTTAGCGGGTCGTGAAGATTATGAAGTCACCGGCGGTAGCGTCGAGTTTAAAGGGAAAGACTTGCTGGAACTTGCGCCAGAAGACCGCGCGGGCGAAGGCATCTTTATGGCATTCCAGTATCCGGTGGAGATTCCCGGCGTCAGCAATCAGTTCTTCCTGCAAACGGCTCTGAATGCCGTGCGCCAGTATCGTGGACAGTCCACGCTCGACCGCTTTGATTTTCAGGATCTGATGGAAGAGAAAATCAAACTGCTGAAAATGCCGGAAGACCTGCTGACCCGTTCCGTAAACGTGGGCTTTTCCGGCGGTGAGAAAAAGCGTAATGACATTCTGCAAATGGCGGTGCTGGAGCCGGAACTGTGCATTCTGGATGAGTCAGATTCAGGGCTGGACATCGACGCACTGAAAATTGTCTCTGAGGGCGTCAATGCCCTGCGTGACGGCAAACGTTCTTTTATCATCGTCACGCACTATCAGCGCATTCTCGACTACATCAAGCCGGATTATGTCCACGTGCTGTATCAGGGCCGTATTGTGAAATCCGGTGATTTTACGCTGGTGAAACAACTCGAGGAGCAAGGCTATGGCTGGCTTACCGAACAGCAGTAACGCGCTGCAACAGTGGCACCATCTGTTCGAGGCTCAGGGTAAGGCGCGCACGCCGCAGGCTGAGCAGCATTTGCAACAGATGTTGCGCCTCGGGTTGCCAACGCGTAAGCACGAGAACTGGAAATACACGCCGCTGGACGGGTTGCTGAATAACCGCTTTGTCAGCACTGAGTCGGCGTTGACGACCGCACAGCGTGATGCGCTGGCATTGCCTGTCGAGGCGTTACGGCTGGTCTTTGTGAACGGTCAGTATAGCGCTGAGCTGAGCGATGAACTGGCTGACAGCGCTTTGCAGATTACGGTTGATAATGCCCGTGAGAGCTTGCCTGCGGCGGTGCAGCCTGAAGTCTTTCTGCATCTGACGGAAAGTCTTGCGCAGACGGTGACTCACATTAAGGTGGCGCGAAACCAGCGTCCTGGAAAGCCACTGCTGCTGATGCATATCACTCAAGGGCTGGACGGCGAAGAGATGAATACCGCGCATTATCGCCACCATCTTGAACTGGAAACGGGCGCTGAAGCGACGGTCATCGAACATTTTGTCAGCCTGAACGAAACACGCCATTTCACCGGTTCACGCCTGACCATGCAGGTTGCGGCGGGCGCTCACCTGCAACATATCAAACTCGCGTTTGAGAACCCGCAGAGTTACCACTTCGCGCACAACGATATTCAATTAGGCCAGGATGCGAGTGCGCACAGCCACAGCTTCCTGCTTGGCGGCGCGGTGCTTCGTCACAACACCAGCACTCAGTTGAATGGTGAAAACACTACGCTACGGATCAACAGCCTGGCGATGCCGGTGAAAAGTGAAGTCTGCGACACGCGAACGTGGCTTGAGCACAACAAAGGGTACTGTAACAGCCGTCAGCTGCATAAAACGATCGTCAACGACAAAGGTCGGGCGGTGTTTAATGGCCTGATTAACGTGGCGCAGCACGCCATCAAAACCGACGGGCAGATGACCAACAACAATCTGTTGTTAGGGCGCTTGTCGGAAGTGGACACTAAACCGCAGCTTGAAATCTACGCGGACGACGTGAAATGCAGCCATGGGGCAACGATTGGCCGTATTGATGACGAACAGCTGTTCTATCTGCGTTCGCGCGGCATAAACCAGCAGGATGCGCAGCAGATGATCATTTACGCCTTTGCCGCCGAACTCACTGAAGCGATCAGTGACGAAGCCATCAGACATCAGATTCTGGCTCGTATCGGTCAGCGTTTACCGGGAGGAAGCGAATGACATTTTCCCTTGAACGGGTCAGGGCTGATTTCCCTGTGCTTGCCCGTGAGGTCAATGGGCAACCGCTGGCGTATCTCGACAGTGCCGCCAGTGCGCAGAAACCCAATGCTGTGATTGACGCCGAAGCCGAGTTTTATCGCCACGGTTACGCCGCTGTGCATCGCGGCATTCACACCCTAAGCGCGGAAGCGACCACGTGCATGGAGCAAGTGCGCCAGCAGGCCGCCACGTTTTTGAATGCGGCGTCGCCGGAAGAGTTGGTTTTCGTGCGTGGCACCACCGAAGGGATCAACCTCGTCGCCAACAGCTGGGGCAACAGCAACGTTGGCAAGGGCGATAACATCATCATCAGCCAAATGGAGCACCATGCGAATATCGTGCCCTGGCAGATGCTTTGCGCGCGTGTTGGGGCAGAGTTGCGTGTTATCCCACTGAATCAGGACGGCACGCTACAGCTTGATGCGGTGCCTGCATTGTTTGACGAGAACACTAAACTGCTCGCCATCACTCAGGTTTCTAACGTCTTAGGAACAGAGAACCCGGTAAAAGCACTGGTTTCACTGGCCCATCAACACGGAGCGAAAGCGCTGATTGATGGGGCGCAGGCGGTGATGCACCACGCGGTGGATGTGCAGAGTCTGGATTGTGATTTTTATGTCTTCTCCGGCCATAAACTGTACGGGCCAACCGGCATTGGCGTGCTGTATGTGAAAGAGGACATTTTGCAGGAGATGCCACCGTGGGAAGGGGGCGGCTCAATGATTGCGACCGTCAGTCTGACGAAAGGCACCACCTGGGCGAAAGCGCCGTGGCGGTTCGAAGCGGGCACGCCGAATACGGGCGGGATTATCGCGCTGGGGGCGGCTCTGGAGTATGTCAGTGCTCTTGGGCTGGAGAAGATTGCCGATTACGAACAAACGTTAATGCACTATGCCATGGCGGAACTCGCCAGCGTGCCAGATATCGTTTTGTATGGCCCGCAAACGCGCCTGGGGGTGATCGCTTTTAATCTGGGCAAACATCATGCGTATGACGTGGGCAGTTTCCTCGATAACTATGGCATCGCTGTCCGCACCGGGCACCACTGCGCCATGCCGCTGATGGCGTTTTATAACGTGCCAGCCATGTGCCGTGCTTCACTGGCGATGTACAACACGGTTGAAGAGGTGGACCGTCTGGTGGCAGGGTTAAAACGTATTCACCGCCTGCTGGGCTAACAGGGAGCAAACATGGCCGACTTGCCGGACAAAGACAAACTGTTGCGCAACTTCGCCCGTTGCGCCAACTGGGAAGAGAAATACCTGTACATCATTGAGTTGGGCCAGCGATTAACGCCACTCAGCCCGGAGGCGCACACGGTGGACAACATTATTCAGGGCTGTCAGAGTCAGGTCTGGATAGTGATGCAGCGCAATGAAGAGGGGCGCATTGTCTTACAGGGCGATAGCGATGCAGCCATTGTTAAAGGGCTGATTGCTATCGTGTTTATCCTCTATCACCAGATGACCGCTCAGGACATTCTGGCGTTTGATGTGCGCCCGTGGTTTGAGCAAATGGCGCTGACTCAACACCTCACGCCCTCGCGTTCGCAGGGGCTCGAAGCCATGATCCGTGCAATTCGCACGCAGGCTCTCAGTTTTAGCTAAACTAAAAATACAGCTTTCATTCTGTTACGCGAGGTGGGGATGCCGCCTCGCTGGTCGTTCAGCTTTCTGGCGTCAGTCAGTGACTAAAAGGGAAACTCAGTATGAAACGCGCGTCTCTTATTACTCTTATGCTGTTGGGTGCTCTTGGCGCGTCTCAGACCGCCAGAGCGGTTGAATACACTTTGCCGTCCGACGGTAGCCGTCTGGTCGGGCAGAATCAGACTTACACGGTGCAGGAGGGCGATAACAACCTGCAAACCATCGCGCGACGGTTTGATACCGCAGCGATGATCATTCTCGAAGCCAACAATACCATCGCCCCCGTACCGAAGCCGGGCACGGAGGTGATCATCCCGTTGCAGCTGTTGCTGCCTGATGTGCCGCGTGAAGGGATTGTGGTGAATCTGGCGGAGTTACGACTTTACTATTTCCCCCCTGACGGCAAGAGCGTGCAGGTTTACCCGCTGGGCATTGGTCAGTTAGGGCTGGAAACGCCAGAGATGACGACACGCGTGGGGCAGAAAATCCCTAACCCAACGTGGACCCCAACAGCCGGGATACGTCAGCGTTCGCTGGAAAAAGGTGTCACGCTGCCGCCGGTCGTACCCGCTGGGCCAAATAACCCTCTTGGGCGCTTTGCGCTACGCCTCGCGTTCGGGAACGGCGAGTATCTGATTCACGGCACCAATGCGCAAAACAGCGTTGGTCTGCGAGTCAGCTCGGGCTGTATGCGAATGTTTGCGGATGACATCAAAGCGCTGTTTGCGCAAGTCCGTGTCGGTACACCAGTCAGGGTTATCAATCAGCCTGTGAAGTATTCAGTCGAGCCGAATGGCATGCGCTATATTGAGGTGCATCGTCCACTCTCACAAAGCGAAATGCAGAACACCCAGACGATGAGCTACACGCTGCCGGTCGGTTACAGCCAGTTTGCCAGCGACAAAGGCACGGATAAAGTCATGGTGGATAAAGCGATGTATCGTCGGGCAGGATACCCGGTAGTGGTTTCGCAGGGCGCTACGCCAACGGCGACAGGAACGGTGCCTGTGTTGTCTGTAAAAAACGGCATGCCAGCGACAGCCAATGAAACGCGGGTAACACAGTAAAGCGGGAAGAAGAAGGGCAAAAAAAATGGCGCACAGTGTGCGCCATTTTTATTACAGGTACTCTTACTTACGGTAAGAGTGAGCCTGGTTGTCCAGACGCTGGTTAGCGCGAGCTGCGTCATCTTTAGCAGCCTGAACGTCAGAACGCATTGCGTTCACGTCGTTGCTCAGCTGGTCAACTTTAGCGTTCAGAGTCTGAACGTCAGAAGACAGCTGATCGATTTTAGCATTGCTGGAGCAACCAGCCAGCAGAGTAGAACCCAGGATTACCGCGCCCAGTACCAGTTTAGTACGATTCATTATTAATACCCTCTAGATTGAGTTAATCTCCATGTAGCGTTACAAGTATTACACAAAGTTTTTTAGGTTGAGAATATTTTTTTGATGGGAATACGCTTATTTTTGATCGTTCGCTCAAAGAAGCATCGAACTTAACAAAAAGGGATAAAAAACTGTGTGAAAACAGCGCGGTTTCATCGGATTCATCTTAAATAATCAAAACTTAAATAGTGAAATCCGATTTGCTTTTTTATTAAACGTAGCTAATAGACGGAATAAAAAAAGCGCCACGAGGGCGCTTTTGCGGATAAATGAACACGACTGGAAATAATTACAGTACGTGAACAGATGCCGTGTTGGTGGTTCCACTTGGTACCAGAGCACCAGAAACCATCACTACCACGTCGCCTTTCTGAGCCAGACCGCTCTGCAGAGCCACTTCTTTACCCAGACGGTAGAAATCATCAGTAGAAGAGATTTCTTTCACCAGCTGCGCATTAACGCCTTTAGACAGCACCAGCTGACGAGCTGTCAGTTCGTTGGTGGTCAGCGCCAGAATGGTCGCATCCGGGAAGTATTTACGGATAGCGCGTGCAGATTTACCGCCCTGGGTCGCAACCACGATCAGTGGCGCTTCCAGTTTCTCAGCCGTTTCTACCGCACCGCGGCACACCGCTTCAGTGATACGCAGTTTACGGCTGTCGTTGTTGAAGTCCAGACGGCTGGTCATCACGCGGTCAGTACGCTCACAGATGGTCGCCATGATGGTCACAGCTTCCAGCGGGTATTTCCCTTTTGCGGATTCGCCAGACAGCATCACCGCATCGGTGCCGTCGAGGATGGCGTTCGCCACATCGCCTGCTTCAGCGCGGGTAGGGCGTGGGTTTTTGATCATGGAATCCAGCATCTGGGTCGCAGTGATAACCACTTTACGAGCACGGACGCATTTTTCGATGATCATCTTCTGCGCGAAGATAACTTCTTCAACCGGGATTTCAACGCCCATGTCGCCACGAGCTACCATGATGCCGTCAGACGCTTCGAGGATTTCGTCGAAGTTGTTCAGGCCTTCCTGGTTTTCAATTTTGGAGATGATCTGGATGTTTTCGCCGCCGTGCGCTTTCAGGTGCTCACGGATTTCCAGCACGTCAGAACGTTTACGGATAAAGGAAGCCGCAACGAAGTCAACGCCTTGCTCGCAACCGAAGATCAGGTCTTGTTTGTCTTTCTCAGCCAGGGCTGGCAGCGCGATAGACACGCCTGGCAGGTTAACGCCTTTGTTTTCGCCCAGGTCGCCGTTGTTCAGCACTTTACAGATAACTTTGTTGCCTTCGATGGCAGTGACTTCCATGCCGATCAGGCCGTCATCAACCAGAATGGTGTTGCCGACTTTCAGGTCAGTGGTGAAACCTTCGTAGGTCACCGCGACAGTTTCGCTGTTGCCCACAACAGTTTTGTCGGTGGTGAAGGTAAAGGTCTGGCCTGCTTTCAGGGAGACGTCATTACCGCCTTCCAGCTTGATGGTACGGATTTCCGGACCTTTGGTATCAAGCAGAATGGCTGCTTTCTTACCGGTTTTGCTCAGCACGTTGCGCAAGTTCTGGATGCGCTGGCCGTGTTCAGCGTAGTCACCGTGGGAAAAGTTCAGACGCATTACGTTCATGCCGGCGTCCAGCATTTTGGTCAGCATCTCTTCGGATTCGGTTTTTGGACCGATAGTACAAACGATTTTGGTCTTTTTCATGACAGTCTTAGTCTTTAAGTTGAGAAGGATAGGGGAATCTCGATTCGTGGGCGCACTGCCACGAAGTCAAACCGGTATAACGAAAGTTGCGATGCCACGAGTTAAGGATAGGTGACATCAAAAAAGCGTGCAGAGGAAAGTGAGCCCGGCTGTCAGCTACGAAGGAAGGATGAAGTTTTAAGCTATTTTTTGTGCAGTCCAATGCGCTGAAACCATTCAATAAAGAACCGGCGCGTATTATACGAGGTTACGGGTAAAAAAGAAAATGAAAACGCTGTTTCAGAACAAGACGATAGCGCTTAACAAAATCCCTACCAAATCTTTTGCTACCTGTAACAGAATCGCTGTGCGAAAATCTCGCCGAATACGGCTATTATCAATAATGAATTGATAATTAATGAGTTAGCAGGAGCAGGGAATGGGCAATCAACACACTGATGACGCGTTGTATCAGGAAATGTGCCGGGTCGTCGGCAAAGTGGTGCTGGAGATGCGAGACCTCGGGCAGGAACCCAAACACATTGTGATTGCTGGCGTGTTGCGCACCTCACTGGCCAATCAGAAAATCAAACGCAGCGAATTGACCCGAGAGGCCATGGAACGAGTGATCCTCGCGCTGGCAGGGCAATAACCCAATGGCTGCCTGATTAGCCGGGCGAATCAGGCAATCACAAACCTCAGCACCGCTTTGACGGCAATGTCACTGTGATGCGCAACAAGGTCAGGATCGTCAATTTCCGGTAGCGGGCCTTCCAGATACAGGCTGTTAAACGTATAGAAGTTGGACACCTGATAAAAGCTGAAACTGCTGATTAAACGGTGAACGTCACGTGCTTCAACGCCTTGCTGGAAGATGCCTTCCTGCTGACCGCGCTGAAGGATGTTCTCCAGAATCGACAGCGCACTTTTGTTCAGCGGCTTCAGCAAGCCTGAAGCATTCAGCCACTTTCCGCGCTGCATGTTCTCCATGCAAATCACCCGCATATAATCCGCATGACTGGCGTGATAGGCCACGCTCCATTTCACCAGTTGCACCAGCGCTTCCACGGGCGGCAGATTTTCCAGTCCTAACTGCTGTTCCGTTTCGCGAATGCGCGCATAAACATGTTCCAGCACCGCCTGGTAAAGTTGCTCTTTCGTTTTGAAGTAATACACCACCATCCTCTTGGTGGTTTGCGCTTCCCCGGCAATTTGCTCCATGCGCGCCCCGGCAAGGCCATGTTCAGCAAACACGGCGATAGCCGCAGTAAAAATCTTCTCTTTCAGGCTCTGTGCCTCATCGTGAGCAACAACCGACATAACCACTCCAGCATTTTAGGAAGAACAAAAAATACACACTACGATCACAAATTAGCAACTGATGATGGCACGAATGAACCAAATGATTCATATTCAGATTCCCCGTGGTTCAGGACAGGTGAAAACATGCTGCGCTCCATCGCAACGGTGTCCATCTCAGGCACCTTACCGGAAAAACTCAGCGCTATTGCCGATGCAGGCTATCAGGGCGTTGAAATTTTTGAAAATGATCTGCTCTATTATACCGGGTCGCCAGCCGATATCCGACAGATGGCCGCCGATCTTGGGTTACAGATAACGCTTTTTCAGCCGTTTCGCGATTTCGAAGGCGCGAGTCGCCCGCAGTTTGCTGCCAATCTGGAACGTGCTCGGCGAAAATTTGACCTGATGCATCAACTGGGATGCAACACGTTGCTGTTGTGCAGCAGCGTTGCGCCTGATACCAGCGCGGATATCAGTCTGCAAATCAGCGATCTACGCGCGTTAGCGGAGCTTGCGGAAACAGAAAACATTCAGGTTGGTTACGAAGCGCTGGCCTGGGGCACGCAGGTTAATCGTTGGCATCAGGCGTGGCAGCGAGTGAAAGCGGTCGACAGCCCGGCGATGGGCATTGTGCTCGACAGTTTTCATGTGCTGGCGCTGGGCGACGATCTCAGCAGGCTCGATGAAGTGCCGGTCGATAAAATCACCTTCCTGCAGCTTGCCGATGCCCCGGTGATGAAAATGGATGTGCTGGAATGGAGCCGCCATTTTCGCTGTTTCCCTGGGCAAGGCGAGCTTCCGGTGGTGAAATTTGCCCATGATTTAACCCGTCGCGGGTATCGCGGGCCTTGGTCACTCGAGGTGTTTAACGATGGTTTCCGTGCTTCTCCCAATGGCGCGACGGCCAAAGATGGCTATCGTTCGCTGCTGTGGCTTGAAGATCAGACACGTCAGTTAATGCCTGAATCCGACGCAGACTTATTTACCGCGCCAGCCATTCCGCGTTATCACGGGCCGGAATTCATCGAATTTGCGGCAAGCCCGTCCGAAGCAAAATCACTGGGCGCGAGCCTTAGCCAGCTAGGTTTTCAGGCCACTGGCACACACCGAAGCAAGAAAGTTTCACTCTGGCAAAACGGCGGCGCGCGGGTCATCGTCAACCATCAACCTCATAGCTGGGCAGATCATTTCTGGCAACGCCACGGCGTTTCGCTATGCGCGATGGCGTTAAGAGTGAGTGATAGCGCGGCGGTGATTTCACGCGCCAAAGCTTTTGGCTATGCCACCTGGCAGGGCGAAGTTGGGCCAAATGAGAGCTCCATACCGGCTGTTTGTGCTCCGGACGGCAGCCTGATTTATCTGATTGAAGAGGGCGATGATATCTACGCCCGAGACTTCACGCTGACTGAACCTGCTGCTCAGGGCACGCTGCTGGGCATCGATCACCTTGCGTTGGGCATTGAAGCGGATAATCGCGATAACTGGGTGATGTTCTTCCGCGCCGTGTTCGGCTTCGCTCCGGAACACGAACAAACGATGCCCGATCCTTACGGGCTGGTGCGCAGCCTGGCGGTACAAAGCCCGGAAGGCGGCATACGCCTGGCACTGAATATGTCACAAAGTCGCGCCACGCAGATTGCCCGCTCAGTGGCCTGTTATCAGGGCGCAGGGCTGCAACATGCCGCCTTTGCCAGTGCGGATTTGGTCGACACGCTACAGCACTTGCCGGATGCCGCCTCGCAGGCACTGCCCATTCCAGCAAACTATTATGAGGATGTGCGTGCCCGTTTCGGCGACAGCGAGCAGACCACGCAGCTCCAGCGCCTGCAAATCCTGTATGACCGGGACAGCAAAGGGGGAGAATTTTTCCATCTCTACACGCAACCTTTCAGTGCCGGCCGATTTTTCTTTGAGTTAACCGAAAGGCGACACGGCTACGCGCAATATGGCGCAGTGAATGCCGCCGTGCGGCTGACGGCGATGCAGTCCCGTAAGTCAGTCTGAACCAGAAGGTTCGGATTAAGAATAAAAACGATTCATCTGCACCCTACAACAAGACAGGAAAGACAATGAGCACATATAGCCACCAACAAGCCGTCACCACGGAGGCGGTTGCCACTGTGCGTCGCACCCGGCGGCGTATCGGTATCCTGGCCCTGCTGGCCGTGGGCACCATGATTAACTATCTCGACCGAACTGTGCTGGGCATCGCTGCCCCGGAACTGACTCAGGAATTGGGCATCAACGCGGCGATCATGGGTATTGTCTTCTCAGCCTTTGCGTGGACGTACGCGCTGGCGCAAATCCCCGGCGGCCTGTTCCTCGACCGCTTCGGCAATAAGATTACCTACTTCCTTTCGTTAACGTTGTGGTCGCTGTTTACGCTGTTCCATGGCATGGCGGTGGGCATCAAATCGCTGTTGTTGTGCCGTTTCGGCCTGGGCGTGAGCGAAGCCCCTTGTTTCCCGGTCAACAGCCGTGTGGTTAGCGCCTGGTTTCCACAGCAGGAACGCGCCAAAGCGACGGCGGTGTATACCGTTGGGGAATATCTTGGGCTGGCTTGTTTCTCGCCCTTGCTGTTCTGGATAATGGGCAGTTTCGGCTGGCGAGCGCTGTTCATCAGCGTGGGTGTCGTCGGGATTGTATTCGCGATTGTCTGGTGGCGTTGTTACCGCGAACCGCAGGAAGACAAGCATTTAAGCGAGCAGGAAAGAGAGTACATTGCCGCTGGCGGGGGCATTGAAGCTGCTGCGCAAACCACCAAATTTAGCTGGCCGCTGGTTCGCCAGTTGCTGAGCAAACGTCAAATTGTCGGGGCGAGTATCGGCCAGTTTGCGGGCAATACCGTGCTGGTGTTCTTCCTGACCTGGTTCCCAACCTGGCTTGCGACCGAGCGCCACATGCCGTGGCTGAAAGTGGGTTTCTTCGCCATTCTGCCTTTTCTTGCCGCAGCGGGCGGCGTGATGTTTGGCGGCTGGGTGTCCGACAAATTACTCAAAGCGACCGGTTCGGCGAATCTTGGCCGCAAGCTGCCCATTATTGTTGGCCTGCTGATGGCAAGCTGCATTATCAGCGCCAACTGGCTGCACAGCGATACCGCGGTGATCCTGGTGATGTCTTTTGCTTTCTTCGGGCAGGGCATGGTCGGCCTGGGCTGGACGCTCATTTCTGACATGGCACCTGCCGGGCTTGGCGGTCTCACCGCCGGGCTGTTTAACTTCTGCGCTAACCTGGCGGGCATCCTCACCCCGCTGGTGATCGGCTTTATTGTCGCCGCTTTCGGTAATTTCTTTTATGCACTGATTTACATCGGCGGGGCTGCGCTGCTGGGCGTGGTGGCCTATGTCTTCATTCTTGGGGATGTCAAACGCCTCGAAATCACGGAACAGCAACGCTAAGGAGCAGGACATGTTGATAAGTGGAAAAACGCGACTGATCGCCCATCTTGGCTGGCCGACAGAAAGTTTTAAGGCGCCGATGATCTACAACCCGTGGTTTGCGGCGCAAAATGTGGATGTCAAAGTCGTGCCGATGGGCGTGCAACCGGACGCGTTTGCAGGGTTTGTGCCTGCGTTATTCCAGATGACCAATCTTGTCGGGGCGCTGGTCACCATGCCGCATAAAGTGGTGACGGCAAGCCTGGTCGATACGCTCAGCCCAACGGCGGCGATTGCCGGAGCGTGTAACGCCATTCGTCGTGAACAAGACGGCAGTCTGACCGGTGATATGTTCGACGGAGAAGGATTTGTGCTGGGCATACGCCGGAAGGGTTTTCGTGCTGAAGGCGCAAGTGCGTTAATTGTGGGTTGTGGCGGCGTGGGCTCAGCCATCGCGGCCTCTTTAGCCGCGGCAGGCGTTGCGCGATTGGCGCTGTTCGATACACGTCATGAAACTGCACAGGCGCTGGCGATGCGCTTGTTACGCCACTATCCGGCACTGGATATCACGCTGATGAATAACGATCCCGCCGGGCATGACTTAGTGGTCAACGCCACGCCAATGGGCATGAAGGAAGGCGACCCGTTACCCATGGATGTCAGCCGTCTGACGCCCGGCACGTTTGTGGGTGAAGTAGTCATGAGCCAGACCTGGACGCCGTTCTTACAAGCGGCGATGGCGCGTGATTGCCCGGTCCAGCGCGGCACTGACATGTTGTTCGAAATGATCCCGGCGTACCTGCGCTTCTTCGGGCTGCCAGTGACCACGCCTGAACAGCTACGGGAACTGGCTGAGATCAGGGAATAGCCTGACAGCGCTGGCGTTCTGTGTTTGCCTGGCTAAGATAACGGTTTTGGTTCAGGCAACACACCTTTACTTATGACAACTTCCCTCCAGCTTTTTGCCGCCGGTAGCCTTAAAAGGGCCTTCATTCCGCTTTGCCAGCAGTTCAGCGCCGAAACGGGTATTCCTGTTGAGGTCAGTTTTGGGTCAGCGGGATTGTTACGGGAGCGCATTGAAGCAGGCGCGTCCTGCCATTTGTTTGCCTCCGCCAATACTGCGCATCCTCAAGTGTTGTTGCAACGTGGGCAGGCGTTGAGCGTGCAGAGTTTTGCTTTCAATCGTTTGAACCTGACGGCACGTAAAACCCCTGAAACAGAGCATGACGACTGGTTAAGCCTTTTGGCTAATCCTGCCTTGCGCCTGGGCACATCAACGCCGGGTTGCGATCCATCCGGGGATTACACCTGGCAGCTTTTTGAGCGCCTTGAGCAGCGTCTTCCCGGCATCGGGTTGAAGCAAAGGGCGATAAAGCTGGTGGGTGGACGAGACACCTTAACGGTGCCGGAAGGGCAAATCGCCAGCGCGTGGCTGATTCGCAACAACTATACCGACCTGTTTATCGGCTACGCCCACTATGCGCAAGCT
This sequence comes from Scandinavium sp. NPDC088450, assembly GCF_044900545.1. Taxonomy (NCBI): domain Bacteria; kingdom Pseudomonadati; phylum Pseudomonadota; class Gammaproteobacteria; order Enterobacterales; family Enterobacteriaceae; genus Scandinavium; species Scandinavium sp. NPDC088450. The sequence continues at coordinate 245,514 of NZ_JBJDNI010000003.1, forward strand.
CTGGATAACAGCGACGATCTGCGCATGCTGAACATCCCTGATGCAGACAACCCACGCTGTGAATATCAACTGGCGCTACTCAGTAAAGCCGCCGAAACGTTGGCGGCATATATCGTGGCAAAAGAAGGCCAGCGTTTTCTGGCCCAGGCAGGATTTCTACCGCTTGACGGAAAATAGCGGCGCAATAACGGGTGGGATGTTTTCACCGAGCGTCACGGTTTTCACCGGCACGCCATAAGCCTGAAGCAGATGCTTTTCCGTGACGATATCGGCCGTTTTTCCGGCAAGCCATTCTCCTTGGGGCAACAGCAATAAGGTATGGCTAGCGACCTGAAGTGCATGAGTCGGATCATGAGTGGTGAACATCACGCTCCGCTGCTGACGATGTGCCAGATCGCTGATGAGCTGAAGCACCACTTGCTGATTGGCCAGATCTAACGCTGAGCAGGGTTCATCCAGTAACACGTTTTGACTGCCGCTGACCAGCGCCCGGGCAATCATCACCAGATGCTGCTGTCCACCGGAAAGACGATTAAAGGTTTTGTGCGCAAGGTCTGCAATATTCAGTTGCGTCAGGGCCTGCGTGACTTGATGAATATCTTCTGAAGACGGTTGCGCAAACAGCCCGACATGACGCGCTCGTCCCATCAGCACCACATCCTCAACGCGCCAGGCAAACGCCGCACGGAAAAATTGCGGTACCACGCTCACGCCGCCTTCAACGATGAAATTCCCCCCCAAAGGCGGAAGCACGCCAGTCAACGTATCCAGCAACGTGCTTTTGCCACGGCCATTGGCACCCAAAATGGCCCAAATCTCCCCCGGCTTGCAGGTGAAACTCAGCGGAGAAAAAAGCGGGCCTTTATGCCCGTATAACAAATCGTCGGCGGATAAAGAAACCGTTGTCATGGGCTGCTCCTGCGCTGGCTGTAAATCAGCAAGAAGGTGAACACCGGCGCGCCGAGCAGGGCGGTAATAATGCCAATCGGAATTTCTGCGGCGGTCAGCGTTCGCGCGAGATCGTCCACGACAATCATAAAACAGCCGCCAAGCCAGAACGAGACAGGCAACAAGCGGCGGTGATCGACGCCGGTCAGTAATCTCGCAAGATGGGGAATAACCAGCCCGACCCAGGCGATGCTGCCGCTGACAGCTACCTGAGCGGCAACCAGCAGCGCACAACACACCAATACGCCTGCCCGCAGAAGTTTGACTGGCACGCCGAGCGCGCGGGCATCTTTCTCATCGAGCGACAGCAAATTTATCCGCCAGCGCAGGCTGAACAGCACTACGCTGCCCACCAGCACCGGGATCGCGCAAATCAGCACTTTGTGCCAGTTTGCCGTGGCGAAACTGCCTAACAACCAAAACACGATATTAGGCAACGTTTCTTCGGTATCGGCCAGATACTGCATCAGGCTGACCAGGGCGGCAAAAAAGCCGCTGAGGATGATCCCGGAGAGGATCAGCACCAGCGTATTTTCCCGGCCTTGCAGGCTGGCAATAAGATATACCAGCCCCAGCGCCGCCAGCCCAAAGGCAAAGGTGGAGCTCATCATGAGCAGCGGGCTGAAGCCCAGCAAAATCGCCAGCGTGCCGCCAAAGGCGGAACCGGAAGTCACGCCAATGATGTGCGGGTCGACCAAAGGATTGCGAAACACGCCCTGTAACGTGGCACCGCTCAGCCCAAGCGCAGCGCCAGCGAGAAACGCCAGCGTGATGCGGGGCAGACGCACCGACCAGACAATCTGGCTGGCGATCCCTTTTTGCGTGTGCGGATGCAACAGATGCTGGATGACTTCATTCAACGGCAGCCGATACTGGCCGAGGCAAAGAGATGCCAGGGCCAGTATCAGACTCAGCAGAATCAAACCCACGTGCAGAATGCGAAAACGATCAGAACTGAGCATCCGCTTTCCAGTTCATGCGATAAAAGCGCTGATAATAATCCTGTGCCTGTGCATCCATATCGATGTCTTTATAGCGCTGTGGATAGAGTTTTTTTGCCATCCACAGTTCGCCGAGCGCCAGTGCTTCCGGCATCGGGTAACCCCACGCTTTGGCGTATTCCGGCATCAGCCACACGCGGTGGTTTTTCACCGCATCGATAGCCTGCCAGTTCGGATCGTTTTCAATTTCCTTCACCACTTGCGGATAACGATCCTGCACAAAGATAACTTCTGGGTTCCATTGCAAGACTTGCTCCAGTGAAACCTGACGTGCGCCTTTCACGGTTGCGGCAGCGACGTTGAGCGCGCCCGCATGTTCCATCATCAGGCCAGTGTATTTGCCGGAACCGTAGGTATTGAGATCAGGGTTGGCCATATACACGCGAACTTTTTTGTCCTGAGGAATATCGGCAACTGGCGCGTTAGCTTTGGCTCGCGCAGCGAATGTATACTGAATTAAGTCTTCGGCCTGTTTTTGCCGCTCAACCACTTCACCAATCAGGCGAATACCTTGTTTCAGCCCATTGTTATAGGCCTGTTCTTCATTCGCCATGGTGGGGTTCATCTTGTTTTTTTCCCCGGCGGCATCTTCGCGAAGGGAAACCGCCACCACAGGAATGCCAGCATTTTGAATCTGCTCAATCATCTGAGCAGGGGCGTAATTGGCGACGAAGACCACCTGTGGATGCAACGCCAATAAGCTTTCAATGTTTGCCTGAGTCAAATCTCCCGGCATCGGCAGCTTGGTGATTTGCGGCATGAAGCGAGCGAACTGCGGCCCAAGCTGTTTTTGCCAACTGCTGAGCACACCGACGATGTCGTCAGCGGCATCGAGTTGCACCAGCAGATTCAGCGTTTGATGCTGAAGGACGACAACGCGATTTACGTGCTCCGGCAGTGTGACCTCACGGCCTAACTGGTCAGTGACGGTACGGTCCGCGTGGGCGGCTGAAATGCTCAGCAGTGCGCCACAGGCAAGGGCTGTGCTGAAGAAAAGGCGGTGTAATGGGCTCATGAGTTCGCTCGAAGAAAGGAAAAATCGTTGTGTATTAGAATATATAGCGATGCGCGTTGCAAACCCTTCGTCCCGTTTACCCCTAAAGAGTCAGGGGAAAAGGATGACAAGAAAGCGGAAATTTGTCGTCCTTTGGATGACAAAGCTTACCAGGCAGGAGGACAACGCGACCGCCTGTCGTCCTGGTGTCTTTTTTTCGCCAAACTTTATAGTACATCTCAGGCAAACGAAGAACGTTTCGCCAGTGACAGTTCACTTATTTCATGCATCGCTGCTGTGGGGGCAAAAATGAAATGGAATAAGCGAAAGGGTAATTAAAAAACATTCGTTAAGACATCAGGAAAGTATCATGAAAAAGCAACTGGCAATTCTGGCAATCGCATCCGCAATGACCACCTCTGTATTTGCAGCAGATGGCACCATTAATTTCACCGGCGAAATCATTGACGCCGCCTGTGATGTAACCCCGACCACGGCAAACCAGACCGTTAACCTGGGTAAAGTCAGTGACAAATCACTGGGCACTGTCGGTAATACCGCTGCTGCAACCAGCTTTAAAATTGATCTGGCAAGTTGCCCGGCCGCGGTAAATACCGCCAGCGTTAAATTTGACGGTGTTCCTTATAACGGTGACACCAGCGCAATCGCCCTGACGCCTGCGGCAAATGCTGCGACTGGCGTGGGTATCGAAATCCGTGATGCTGACGGTTCTGTACTGCCGCTGTACACCGCATCTCAGGGTGTCACGCTGTCTCAGACTGGCACAAACAGCCTGCAGTTCAGCGCCGCGTACGTAGCCAAAGATGCTACCGTAACCGCAGGCCCGGCAGACGCCACCGCGACGTTCTCCGTAGTGTATAACTAAGTTCATTCGATAAAAGCAGTAGTCTCATTAATCAGTTGTAATTTGTCCGTAATTCCGGCGGCTCGCCGCCGGCTTTTTTTTGGAGTTGTATTATGAACGCGAAATTCATCGCTCTGGGGTTATCACTGGCCTCGTTATATTGTCATTCGGCAAGTGCTGGCGTCGTTGTCGGTGGGACTCGCGTAGTGTATGACGGTACAAAAAAAGAATCGTCGATCCAGATTAATAACCCGGATAAGACGGCTTACTTAATTCAGTCGTGGGTTGAGAATAGCCAGGGCATTGCCGATAAAAGCGCGTTTTTTGTCACGCCACCTTTATTCCGACTGGACGGCAATCAAAATAATACATTGCGAATTATGCTGGCTACGCCTGCATTGGCAAAAAATAAAGAAAGCCTTTACTGGCTGAATATCAAATCGATTCCGGCAGTGGAACAAAATACGGCAGGCAACTCGCTGCAGCTGGCGGTCAAGACTCGTATCAAGTTGATTTATCGTCCGGCAGAACTGAAAGGCCAGGTGCCGGAACAGTTGGCGGATAAGCTGACCTGGCAGCGCATTGGCAATCGCCTGACGGTGACCAACCCAACGCCTTATTACATGAATTTTTATGCGATCAATGTGGGCGGCAAAGCGGTTCAGGACGTGACCTGGGTTGCACCCGGTGCGACAGCGACGTTTGCGCTCAGCCCGGCCCATAGTGGTTCGCAGGTGAGCTGGCAAATCATCAGCGATTACGGTGCCAGCGGTGCCACTCATCAGGCTGCACTCTAGTCAGCATTAGCCTCTCCCGGAGCATTACCATGGAATTATTCATCGCCGATAAGGGGCGCGCTTACCTGCGCCCGACGCCTGTCGCCGTTTCTCTGGCTCTGATGCTGCACCTGTGGTCGCAGACCGCAACGGCGAGGGACTATTTTAACCCTGCGCTGCTGGAACAAACCGGCGGCGAGGGCGGTCAGGTTGACCTGTCCACCTTTGAAAATGGCGGGCAATTGCCGGGCCGTTATCACGCTGATATTTATCTCAACGGGCAGTTTGTTGAAAGCCGTGACCTCGATTTCACTCAAGATCAGACCGGTAAACTGCAACCGTGCCTGCAGCTCAATGACCTGAAAAGCTACGGCGTACGCGTCGATCAGTTCCCGGAGTTGCAACTGGCCGGTGAACGCTGCGTCAACCTGGCGGCAATCCCGCAGGCTTCAGCAGACTTCGTTTTTAGCTCGCAGTCTTTGCAACTGAGCATTCCGCAGGCCGCCGTCACCAGCCGCGCGCGCGATTACGTTTCGCCAGAACAGTGGGACGAAGGGATCAATGCCGCGCTGATGAACTACAGCTTCAGCGGCAGCAATGCGCGCCAGAACGGCACCAGCAGTGACAGCCAGTACCTGAACTTGCGTCCGGGGATTAACCTCGGCCCATGGCGCTTGCGCAACTACAGCACCTGGAATCGCAACGGTGACCAACAGCAGTGGAACAACGTCTACACCTATGCCCAGCGCAACATTGTGGCGCTGAAAAGCCAGCTGTTGCTCGGCGACAGCTCATCACCGGCAGATGTGTTCGACAGCGTCCCGTTCCGCGGCGCACAACTGGCGTCCGATGACGACATGCTGCCAGAAAGCCAGCGTGGCTATGCGCCCGTGGTTCGTGGGATTGCGCGCAGCAACAACGCTCAGGTCATCATTCGTCAGAACGGCTACATCATCTATCAAAGTTACGTGCCTGCCGGGGCGTTTGAGATTTCCGACATGTACCCGACAGGCGGCAGCGGCGACCTGCACGTCACGGTGAAAGAGTCTGACGGCAGCGAGCAGAACTCGGTGGTGCCGTTCGCTTCATTACCTGTTTTGCAGCGCGAAGGGCGACTGCGCTTTAGCCTGACCGGCGGCCAGTATCGCGCTTATGACAGCGGCGTTGAGAACAACACGTTTGTGCAGGGGACCGCCATTTACGGGATTGCCCGTGGCACGACGCTGTACGGCGGCACGCAGGTGGCAGAGCACTATCATTCTGGTGCATTAGGCCTCGGTCAGAACCTGGGGACAGTGGGGGCAATCTCTGCTGACGTGACGTTGTCACGTAGTCAGATGAAAGACAGCGACACTGAGCAGGGGCAATCCTGGCGCTTGCGTTACAGCAAAAGCATGGTGGAAACCGGGACTAACGTGGCGATCGCGGGCTATCGCTATTCAACCAAAGGCTTCTACGCGCTGGGCGATGTGATGGAAAGCTGGCGCGACTCACCGCTCACGGTTTCAACGTCTGCACGTAAAAACCGCGCTGAAATGACCATCAGCCAGGATTTAGGCGGCAGCGCCGGCTACCTCTCGCTGAGCGCCATTCGTGAGGATTACTGGAACGGCAGCCAGACCAGCAACAACTGGAGCGTCGGCTACAACAACAGCTGGCAGAGTGTCAGCTACAGCCTGAACTACGCCCGTAATCAGAACGTGAGCAGCCGCACCTCTACAAGCAGCGGCCCACAGCGTGACGACATTTTCTCACTGAGTATCAGCGTGCCTCTGGATCGCTGGTTGAGCAATACCTGGAGCAGCTACAGCCTGAACAGCAGCCGTCAGAACGGCAGCGTCAGCACCCTCGGGGTGAACGGCGTGGCGCTCGAAGACAACAATTTAAGCTGGAGCGTGAACCAGGGTTATGGCAATAGCGGCACGGGCTACACCGGGTACGCGAGCGCAGATTACCGCGGTACCTACGGGCAAGTTTCCAGCAGCTATAGCTACGGCAACAATCAGTCCAGCCTGAGCTATGGCATGCAGGGCGCGGTGCTGGCGCATGCCGATGGCGTCACGCTGGGGCAGCCGGTAGGCGAAACCTTTGGCCTGGCAAAAGTGCCGGGTGCCAGCGGAATCAGTATTGAGAACCAACCTGGCGTGAAGACCGACTATCGCGGTTATGCGCTGGTGCCGAACCTGACGGCTTACCGCCGTAACGACGTCAACCTGAAAACAGAAAGCATGAAGGATGACGTTGACGTTCAACAGACCAGCCAGGGCGTAACGCCAACCCGCGGCGCAGTGGTGCGAGCGAGCTATCAGGCGCAGGTCGGGCAGCGAGTGCTGATGACCCTGACCCGTGCAAACGGCAGCCCGGTACCTTTCGGTTCAACAGTCAGCAATGACAGCGTGAGCAGCATCGTGGGCGACGGCGGCCAGGCGTATCTGGCCGGGCTGCAACCCTCCGGCAAGCTGAAAGTGCAGTGGGGGAATGGTCGTGAGAGTCAGTGTTCCGTCGACTACCGCCTGAGCGAAAGCCAGAGCGGCATTGTGAGCCAAAGTGCGCGCTGCCTGTAACCGAATCAAGAGTTGAGAAAGACTATGCGAAATAAACACAAAAGAATGACTCAGGCGTTAATGGTGCTCGCGCTGTGCCTGGGCTCAGCGAAAGCGATGGCCGCCTGTTCCTTTATGGACGGTCGCTTTAATGCGGGGAATTCAGACACCCTTAATTTTGGTGATGTGGTGGTACAGCGGACCGCTGCGGTAGGCAGTGTTGTTGCGTCGATAACCAGTAGCAGCCTTGGCAGTCGTAATAACTTTTTTACTTGCGATGACAACACTTTCCGCACCGTCTGGGCGGAAGGCACGGGTGGCTTTACGCCAGTCAGTTACGGCGGGCAAACATTGTATCAGTCGGGTATCCCAGGACTGGCAATCCGTATTGTGACGCCGGGAGCCGGCTCTAATGCAGGGCGCTTTGGGTCAGGCGCTTTACCGCGTGGCTATACGGGGTCAGCTTGTTCGTGGTCCACCAGCTGGTGGCGCCTGTGTGGGGGCACCTGGGGGAATGTGTCGCTGCAGCTGGTAAAAATAGCGGCAACCACAGGGTCGGGCCCCATGACCGGAGGCTCAATAGTGAAGGCTCAGGTTGTCGGGGAAAGTGACATCATGAAC